>NVVH01000028.1 GCA_002402135.1 Fidelibacterota bacterium
TTACCTACGATATAACGCTTTCAGATAATGACAATACAATGACTCTAGTTATCGAAGCAGGAGCAGGGGTGTTCTGGACCTTTAAACTTGTAGCAGATGGGCCAGAACCAGTTCTAGCAGGGACATGGAAAATGGCTCCAGAAGCAGGTGCTTTAATGGTAGGACCAGCCCCTAATGATGGCAGTTGGTGGTCAAACTCTGCAGATGATGTTGTTACAAGAGCGTGCTATTTTGATGATGATTATGTTTTCAATGCAGATGGTTCGTTTAATAATGTTCTAGGTGATGACACCTGGATTGAAGGATGGCAGGGCGGCAGTGACGCATGTGGAGCGCCAGTTTATCCTCATGACGGTTCAAATGCGGCGACATATACGTATGACGCAGGTGCAGGCACTATTACGCTTAATGGGGTAGGTGCCTATTTAGGACTTCCGAAGGCACATAACGATGGCGAACTCGGTTCTCCTGAAGACGCTCCGGAATCCATTACCTACGATATAACGCTTTCAGATAATGACAATACAATGACTCTAGTTATCGAAGCAGGAGCAGGGGTGTTCTGGACCTTTAAACTTGTAGCAGATGAGCCAGCACTAGCTATAGTAGAATCCTGGGACCTTGGTTTTGACTTAGGTACTACATTGCTGGAGATGCGTCCTAACACCGGCGAAGTCTGGGACTGGTCGGGCTATGATAGTATTTCATTCTCATACTACAATTCGGTTCCACAGACAGGGACTGGTAGCCAAACAGTTCATTTGAGGTTGAACCTGAGCGACTACGGAAACGTTACAGATCCCAGCTACACGGGACTGGGAGAGTATTATTACTCTTTTCATTACATTCTGGATAACGAACCGGGCTGGAATACCATTACTATGCCTCTGGTCCGGAACGATGACTGGGGTGGCGGTGGATTCAACCTGACCGGCTGGGCCGGTGACGCAGGTAATGGTGAACTTGACAGAGATGCTATCGCCGGGTTCCACTTAGAATTTTCCATCGACGGCGGTGGAGATGGTTCTTATAATCAGGGCACYATCGTGTTGGATGATTTTACACTGACCGGTTCACTGAATRCACTAACCAACCCCGGCTTTGAAACGGCCGATGAATCTGGTGATGACTTTGGCTGGGGGTGGACGCACGCTGGTGAAGGTCAGGCTCATACYGAAATTGTYACCGATCCAGAGATGGCTTATAGTGGTGACAACTATGCTCATATAGGTGTTGATAATGGCGCCGCCTGGGCAGTCTTCTATACCGAARGTGTTATTCCCGCCGCGCATGGTGAAACCTGGCGCTTTAGCGGKTATGCCAAGAGTCTCTCCGGCATTGAAGGAGATTATGGTTTTTTCAAGCTCGAAGCTAAGGATGCCGATGGCAACGTTTTAGAAGATACAGGTGAAATAATGATACCAATCACGGATGAGTGGGGTATGCATAGCGCTGAATTTGTCATGCCGCAGGGGACAGCGCAAGTTACGGCTGTTATAGTGGCTTCGCGCTGGGATGGCTCCAACTGCGACTATGCTTTCGATGAAATGTTCTTCATGAACGTGGGAGTGCTAGATGTGGTACCTCCAGCAGCAGTTGAAAATGTGAGCGCCGTACCGGGTAGCTATTACAACCTGGTCACCTGGACAGATGTACCTGATGAAAGTGGTGAAGTCTATGATGTGTATGCCAGTACCGATCCGATTACGGATATTTCCGTAGCCGACGTTGTTGCCACTGGTGTTCTGGAGGGTGCTCAAGCAGCAGTTCATTATCTGTATTATCCTTTGGTAGATACTGATATGTCCTATCACTATGCTGTTGTCTGTAGGGATCCTTCTAATAATGTGGGTGAGCCGGGCACATCTTCTGGTTCGATCACGAACAYAGCCTTGGGTATTCCCACAATTTCGTTGGATCCGCCTGCGAACTTCGTTGCTGATGGAGATTTATCCGAGTGGTATAGTAGTGGAATTGTACCGTTTGAACTTGGTACAACGGATAACTCTTGGGGAACGCCCAGCATCGTCGGTTCCGTGACAGATGATAATGATCTGTTTGGAACGATCTTCCTGGCAGTAGATGAGGATTACCTCTACGTCGCGGCAGATGTAATTGATGACGTCTATGACGGATATCAGCCCGGTGACGGCACAGGCGGTTGGTGGGAAAACGACGTATTGGAATTGTTCATCGGTTTGTACGACCAGCATGGACCAAAACACGGCGGTATGAATCGTGGAGATGAACCTGATTACAAGTTCTTCTTTTTAGAAACTCATGCTGTAAATGACTTCAACAGTGGAGATACATTGGCTGTGAACGGCGATGGGAATTATCATCAAGAAGGATTTAATCCAGATTGGGTGGTAGAAGCAAAACTGGCCCTGGATGATATTGCCTTTGGTGACGACATCAGGTTCAACGCGGTGAATGGCATGCGGATTCCAATAGAACCGACAYTGCATGATAACGATGGTGCAGGATGGGAAGGAAACTTGGTTGGTTCACCTTTTAACACGGATAACGCCTGGCAAACACCGTCAGTATGGTCCAGTACCTGGATTGGTGATCAATTTATGGTTGGTATTGATGAGGAAACCATGGGGATAATTTTTCATTACTCCTTAGATAATAACTATCCTAATCCCTTCAACCCATCCACAACAATAAACTATTCCCTGGCCAGCAGTGGAAAGGTGAAAATCTCTGTCTATAATATACTCGGCCAAGAAGTAGCCACGTTAGTAAACAAATATCAGCATGCAGGAGAGCACAGAGTGGTTTGGAATGGACATGGTCTCTCTTCGGGCGTTTATATCTATCGCCTGAAATCTAATGATTTTGCCCAGACCAAAAAGATGATCTTGATGAAATAGTCCAATAGTGTCATCTATAAACATCATAGGGGGAGTGGAATTTCACTACTCCCCCTATGTAATTTTAGAAGATAAATAAGTGTAATGAACTATGGATATAAAACTTGAAATCTCCAGTTAAACTTCAATTCTCTCTTTGGATTATACTTGTAGTTAGTAACCTTCTTGTTGCTCAAACAACAGGGAAGATATCCGGAACTGTCACCGACGCAGAAACGGGAGAACCATTACCGGGAGCCAATGTTGTAGTAGAAGGGGAATTAATCGGTGCGGCTACCGATAATAATGGTCGGTTTCATGTAATCAATGTTAGGCCGGGGGAGTACACTGTCATAGTGAATGTGATYGCGTACAAACCTATTCACGTTGAAAATGTCCGSGTATCTGTCAACAGGACTTTTAGTTTAGATGTGAAAATGACCCCAACTGTTTTGGAAGGAGAAACCGTTACAGTAACCGCTGATCGTATTTCCTTTAAAAGAGACCAAACCAGCACAATTAAGAATGTGTCATCCGACCAAATTAAGGAATTGGCTATCGAAAGCATGAGTGCCGTGRTAARCATGCAGGCAGGTGTTGTGGCAGGTCATTTCCGGGGAGGACGTTCTACTGAAGTAACCTATATGATTGATGGCATTCAAGTAGATGAAGCCTTTAGTGGAGAGTATACAGCAGTTGAAGTGGAACCTGAAGCAGTTCAGGACCTTGAGATTATTACAGGWACATTCAATGCAGAATATGGCCGTGCCATGAGTGGTATTGTCAATATTATCACCAAGGATGGAGGAAATAAYTTCGAAGGATCTCTAAGCAGTGGGTACGGGAATTACTATACGAGGAATGAGAACATCTTTATTGGCTTAACCCCTTCTGAGTTTAACCGAAACAAGGATTATAAAGTTCAATTGAGCGGGCCTATATTGAAAAACCGAATTACTTTCCTCACTAATATCCGTTTTCAAGACAATAAAAATCATCTGAATGGAATTCACAGATTCAATGTAACTGATGAAAGTAATTACTACAGCAGTAATCCTTCAGATTGGATTGATGATTATTCAGGTGATAGCAGTTTTGTCGCTATGAACCGTTCTAATAATCAATCTTTACTGGGAAAACTCACCTTTACTCTTGGAAGTTTTAGGCTATCCACACTTTACTCTTTGAACGAGGATGAGTGGCATGGATACGACCATATATTTAAGTACAATCCATACGGTATGGCTGCAACCCATAGAAGGACGGAATTTGCCGCACTTTCCATCAACCACATGTTAAGCCGTTCACTGTTTTACGAGCTTAAGTTATCATACATGGATAACTACAGTGGCTGGTATTTGTACGAAGATCCTTTGGATTCTAATTATGTTCATGACAGATATATGGATAGTTATGGACCTGGGTTCTTCACCGGGGGACAGCAAAAGGGGCATAGTGTCCGGATTATGGAAGATTGGGGAGCGAAATTTGACCTGACCTGGCAGGTTAATCATACCCACAGTCTGAAGTGGGGAGCTCAGTACATTCAACATCAATTGGACAACCAATGGCACGAAATTCGAAACAAATATATCGGTACGGTTGATGAAAACATATTGTATGAACCAGATACGTTAGCAGATAATACTTTATATGCCGATGTGTATAAGGTTGAACCGATTGATGCATCGGCCTATATTCAGGATAAAATGGAGTTTGATGAGATGGTGATCAACTTTGGAATCAGATATGATTATTTTGATCCAAATACARTATATCCATCTGATAGACGAAACCCAGCCAATCAGTTGTCTCTTCCAGACTCCATGATGTCTGTCTATCCAATGGCAGAACCTTTCTACCAGGTTAGTCCTCGATTTGGATTGGCTTATCAGTTGGGTGATGTTGCAGTACTACATTTCAGTTATGGGCATTTCTTCCAACTTCCACCACTATATGCGCTTTATCAGGGTCATTCCTTTTTGATATCGCCCAATGACTATGTAACAACCATAGGCAATTCACGYCTTAAGCCAGAAAAAACCGTAACATATGAAATTGGACTTTGGCAGGCATTGACAAGAAATATAGGTCTTGAAGTCACCCTGTTTTATAAGGATATATATAATTTACTAAGCACAAAAATTATAAGTACTTACAATCAAATTGAGTACGGTCTATTTAGTAACAAGGATTATGGAAATGTCCGTGGATTGGAAGTGAAGTTTGATTACGGGAGTCAATCATTGAATGTAAACATCAACTATACGCTTCAGTACACTCGTGGGAATGCTGATTCTCCTCAACAAAGTTTTGATAGAGCAGGAGACAGTATGGATCCAGTGAATCGGTTCATTCCTATGAGTTGGGACCAGCGCCATACGTTTAATGCAACGGTTGGATATCATTCTGGGAATTTTCATATGTCAGCCACAGGGTATTATAATTCAGGTACTCCCTATACCTTTTCTCCCCTTGGGGAAAGTACTTTATCACGGATAAACCTCTACCCCAATAATGATTATCAACCTTCTAAATATCAAGCCGATTTAACAGCACGCTATTCACTGCAATTAGMAAATATGGCTGGTGTAAATTTTTTTCTGACTATATACAATCTATTTGACAGGTTAAACGAAGAATGGGTGAACAGTCAGACAGGACGAGCTTATACAGATGTTGAGGAAAATAGTGAGATTTTACTGCACCGAAGTAATTTTAATGATTATGAAGACGTGTATCAAAACCCATCAATGTATTCAACACCACGCATGATTAAATTTGGACTAGAATTAACTTTTTAAAGGGATTTAACAATGAGTAAAAGTTCGCGGATTATTGGAATATTTTGTATYGGCTTGTTCATACAAGGGTTAGCCCTCTTCGGGCAGGGTAAACCCTATGCAGGACCCGATGACCCTGCCGGTGATATTGCGGCTGAGCGCGAGGGGTATATGGCAGGAAACAGGGTTTATCTCTATTTTCGGAATACGACTGAATTGTCTGATTGGCCCAAAGCCAGCGTCTCTAAATGGCCTAACAATCCAGAAGGAGTTAAAATGACTGACGGGATTGGTCTGTTGGTTGGAGCTAAGGTCTTTATTGAGGATGACGGAAATGCGGCCACAGTGGATACGATCCCCCTCGATGAACCTGTGGATATTTATACCACAGACCACCACACACTTTATTACCTGCAGACAAGCTATCGGGAAGAAATGGATACGGATCCCACAGGAACGGTGGAATGGGGATACTATCCAGTTTTTGGATATTTTAATGAAACAAATGAATATGCTGCTGTGAGCAATAAGCCAAATTCTTGGCCACCAGGTGGTTGGCCAGCAACGGGGTTTACAACCAAATGGCCAGGTGAATGGGATGGGCGTTTTGGGCGGGGCGTCATTTATGCCGACATGGAAACCTATTTTGCTGTTAATGATGCTCAGGATCAGGAGAATCTTGGTGTCGAAGATTATGTTAAATATTATCCCAGACCCGGTCATTTTGTTGGTGATATAAGACCAAATGTTACCATTCAGTTCGGTTCTCCCTGGGGGGGACTTGGTACACGTGTTGAAACCCGAGGATTCCAATGGAATAATCCTCAGGCCAGAGATGCCATTTTCTGGGAATATTCCGTTGCAAATATCTCAGAATATAACCTTACAGAAGTTGCCTTTGGTTACTGGGTGGATAATGCTATTGGAGGTGACGGTGATGATGACTTGGGATATTTCGATGACCAAGTAGATATGGCATTTTCCTGGGATATTAATGGCATTGGTTTAGGTGGTCTTCCAACAGGCGTCATGGGATTTGCTTATCTTGAAAGCCCTGGTTTGGCTTATGACTATTTGGACAATGATGGAGATGGATTGATCGATGAAAAACGGGATAATGAGCCGTTAGCCATTATTGGTCCCACTGATGGCATCAATGATCTGGATGCCTTCCTTGAATTCTATAATTTGACTGAAGAGGACCTCCACCCTCACTGGGATGCGGATGAGGATCAAGATTGGGAAGATGGAGAAGACCTTAATGGCGACGGTATTTATCAGTTGAGTGAGTATGCTGGTGATGATGTTGGGTTAGACGGTGTTGCCCCGGGTGAATTAAATTATGAAGGACCGGACGAAGGTGAATGTAACCATATGCCCGATTATCTAGAAGGTGTTGGATGTGAACCTAATTTCAATGAGACTGATGTTTCTGAATCAGATATGATCGGCTTGACTGCTTTTCGAATGTACCCTATCCCTAGCCACGCCCCTTCCAATACTACCCAGTGGTTTAAAAATGACCTGGCAATGTGGGAAGTGATAAGTATTGATTCACTGGAAGAGTTTGGAGGGAATGTATCCAATCTAGTAGAGGTATTTGCTTCCGGCCCGTTCCCGCTTTTCCGAGGACGAGTGGAACGCATTTCCATGTCAGAACTTCACTCCTATGATCCCCTCGCTGGCTTGGAATCACCTGAACATTCTGCCCCAGCTCTGTACGAATTGAAACGKATTGTACAGGTGATTTATGAAAAGGATTATCGGTTCGCACAACCGCCGAAAATGCCCACATTAACAGCTACAGCCGGAGATGGAGAAGTGATTCTCACCTGGGATGATATCGCTGATACTCGGACCCGAGACCCTTTTGTCGGAAATGTAAATGACTTTGAAGGCTATAAGGTTTACCGTGCAACTGATAGGTACATGTCAGATGCAGAAGTGATTACCGATGGTTTTGGAACTCCTATGTTTATGCTTCCRATATTCCAGTGTGACTTAATAGATGATATACAAGGTTTTACGGATTTTGGTCTCGTAAACGGAATGGCATATAACTTAGGTTATGATACAGGGATTACTCATGTGTTTCGAGATAATACTGTACAGAATGGCAGAACCTATTATTATGCGGTGGTTGCTTATGATTATGGCGCTCCAGATATAGGTCCTGGAATTTCTCCTTCTGAAAACAATGTTGTAATTCAGTTAGATGAGGCTGAAAATGTCGAATCTATTGGGAAAAATGTGGCTATTGTAGTACCCCATCAGCCTGCGGCAGGTTTTGTGCCGCCAGAAATTAATATAGAAGAAAATCCTTATTTAATCGGGACTGGTACGGTTCAACCGGAAATCCTAGCTAGAGGAAGTCTTAAACCAGGGCATGAATACGTGGTTACTTTTGGTATGGATACTTTGGGTATAGTTTCCGGATATGATAACGGAATTCTGTACGCGACAAACATGTTTAGTGTATACGATGTAACCGATAGTAGTATATTAGTATATCAGGAGGACTCCACCAAGTTTATAGGTAATCATCTGTTATTCAGGGATTCGCTTGATTACTGGACATTGAATGTGGAAGAGGGAATTTCCAGTGATGTGTTCGACGGTATTCAGGTAATAATTGATCCCGCAGTAGAAACTGCTGATTATAATTATTCAGGATCGGGATGGATGGTAGGTAATGGGAATATGAGAATAACGCCTTCCATTAGTGAAGGACCCAAGATGCCTTGGAAATATCAAATTGTATTTACGGACAATGATTCAGCCTATGTTGGTATAGCTTATACTGGTACAGTAAGGGATGAAAATGGCTCWTCAATTGGTTCTGATAAAATCGCTAATCCTGCTATCAATTTTTATGTTCAGAATATGTTCTTTGTTGATTCTAYCWCAGGGCAATATGAACTTATGGATGTTATCGCCCAAGACATGAATAACAATGATACTTTTGATCTATTTGAGGATAGAATATTTGTAGGAGCTCCAGCTGGTAATCGTTGGCGAGCTACTGCATTTATCATTGATTTTCAACTAGCAACCGATGCAACATACCCCCAGAGTGGGGATGTGTATCAGGTTGATTGGAATCGTCCATTTCATGAGTCAGATTCGATAAGGTTTTCTGTGTCGTTGAATGATTCCTTGGACATTGCTGATCTGACCAGTGATATGAAGAATATAAAAGTAGTGCCCAATCCTTATGTAATGACGAACTTGATGGAGCCAGCTTTATCGAATCCCTTCTTAAATCAACGACGGCGTCTACTCTTTACACATATCCCTGCTACTTGTACTATAAAGATCTTTACTGTCAGCGGTGTCTTGGTAGATAAAATCATTGTAGAAAATGAACCAGATAATGGAATCGTTCATTGGGATATGCTGACGAGAGAAGGATTAGAGATCGCTGCTGGTATGTACCTTTATCATGTTGAGTCACAGGTGACTGGAGATGAAAAACTTGGGAAATTTGCAGTAATTAAATAAGTACGAGAGAGTAAGCCATGAAACAAATACAAAAGCTGTTAATGATAGTGTTATTAGGGGTTACGTTAGGGTTTTCACAGGAAATAAATCGATATGGTACCACAACCGCCAGCTTTCTGGAAATCGGCATTGGAAGCGCTGCCAGTGCTATGGGTGAAGCCTATGTTGGTGTTGCTAATGACTTATCTTCTATTTATTGGAACCCTGCYGGGCTTGCCTCCATCAAACAAAGTGAAGCTCTGTTTGTTATTCAACCATGGGTAATAGATATAAATACCTTTTTTGCTGGTGCYGCTGTCCACGTTTCCTCTATTGGAACGTTAGCTCTCGGACTTACTCAGGTCGATTATGGTGAAATGGAAGTGACTACCCTCGAGCATCAGGACGGTACTGGAGAAAAATTCACGGCCAACGATTTAGCTGCCAGCCTATCCTTTGCCAGGGAACTTGTCCCCTGGTTTTCTTTTGGTATTTCAGCCAAACTTATTCATTCTAATATCTGGCGCAGCAATGCGAATGCCTTTGCTCTGGATCTGGGTGTAATTGTCAATACTCATTTTTTCTCAGTGACTGACGAAAAAAAGGATGGAATGACCATTGGGATGAGTATTTCGAACTATGGTACCCGGATGAGATACGATGGAATTGATTTGTTGAATCCCATTGATATTTCCCTTTACGAAAGTGGGAACTATGGTGATGTACCAGGACAGTTTCGGACTCAAGCCTGGGAATTGCCTTTACTGTTCAGAATCGGGGTTGCTGTCAAACCTATTGTATCTACAAATCATAAACTGATCATTGCTGCTGATGCTCTCCACCCCAACAACAATATGGAGTCTGTCAATGTAGGAGCCCAATATGAAATGCATATACCCGGGGCAGGTAAATTTTTTCTACGAGGCGGATATAAAGCCCTATTTATGAATCAAACCGAATATGGTGTTACTTTCGGAGGTGGAATCAAGCTTTTCTTCATGAGCAATCATTCCATTACTGTCGATTATGCCTACAAGTCTATGGGGATTCTGGGGAATATTCATGCCTACACGGTCGGGATGACAATCTGATTCTTTTTTTACGCTGTAAAAAACGACTCCTGATCTATATTCTTTTCCTCGGCCTGTTCGCCTGTGAAATACGGGGTAAGGAACTTCCTGAGAATGCAATTCTTGCTCGGGTTGGAGATCATCTGATCACTGTTCAAGATTTTATCCGACGGGCTGAATACACTATTCGACCAGACTATTGTCGTGGGAATCATTATATTCACAAGAAAATTATCCTCAATTCCCTTATTGCAGAGAAATTGCTTGCTTTGGAAGAAGCACAGAACAGCCAACTTGATTCCATTGAGGGCTTCCAAACCTTTTTACAAGGGAGGAAGGAACAAGCCATGCGGCAATGGTACTATTTTGACCAGGCTTATAATAAAGTTCAGTTGGATACTGACCAACTTAAGAAAGCTTACAACTTAGCCGGGAGGACTATAGACTTAGCATTTTACACCCTTCCGAATCCACGTATCGCCCATAAAGTTGGCCAAGCTCTGGAGGATGGGTTGTTTTTTGAAGAAATATATGAAGCATTTAGTGGAATAGACAGTCTTCCACGAGAACAAGTCGGCTGGTTTGATCGTGAAGATCCTATCATCCACGATCTATTATTCAATGATAATCTTACACCAAATCAAGTATTAGGTCCTGTCAAGACTGGGGATGGTTCTTTTCTTCTTATGAAAGTGATAGGATGGATAGACAGACCTGTCATTACGGAAAGAGAAGCCAATCAGCGGTGGAAAGATGTGGAAGAACGTCTTGGGGATAGTAAGGCAAAAAACATCTACAAAGAACTTGTAGGGGAGATCATGCGTGGAAAGCGTGTTGATTTTAATGAGGATATATTTTTTACTTATGCTGATCATGTCGCAGATTATTATTTAAAATCCTTAGAAGAAAAAGAAAACCAATTGAAAATGATGATCTGGGAAGATCAAGAAATTCAAGAATTAGCTCCAACCACTCTATTTCCAGATGCATTAAAGCACATACCTTTCTTCAGAGTGAATGAGCAGATATGGACTGTTGAAGATTTTGAAAAAACTTTACAAACCCATCCACTTGTATTCCGAAAACAGAAAATCAGTCATCAGAAATTCCCAGAACAGTTTAAACTTGCCATTGTTGATTTGATCCAGGACCGGTTTGTGACAGAAGAATGTTATCGATTAGGGTATGAAACAGTTACTGCTGTTCGACTGAATGAGGAAATGTGGGCAGACTATTATTATGCTCGACAAAGGCGGAATGATGTTTTACGGTCAAAAGGGGTCTATGGAGATTTTGGTGAGCATTATCGACGACTGATAGAAACGGTTTTAAATCCTTATGTGGATTCTCTTCAAAACCTTTRTTCAGATMAGATCGAAATAAACATGCGTGAATTTGAAAAGATTGAACTAACATCAATCGACATGCTTGTAACCCAGCGAAATGTTCCCTACCCGGTTATGGTACCCCAATTCCCCATCCTGACGACAGATAATCGTTTAGATTATGGCAGGGGAATGGATGATTAATCCCGGACTTTTTTCAAAATCTTGGTGGAGAGCGTTACTTTTTTCTCTGATCCTCATGATACTTTCAGGCCCAGGCTATGGCAAAGATTACAAAGGTGGAGAATTAAGAACCTATGATACGTATCGTTACGGTCGGTTTGAAGTTCGAATGAAATCGGCAGCGGGCAGCGGTGTTTTATCATCTTTTTTCACTTATCACGACTTTACGTCCGGAGGAGCAGGAAACTGGAATGAGATCGATTGGGAATGGCTGGGAAACCACGATGATAAGGCTCAGACAAATCTGATCATCCAAAACCAGTGGGACCTGCCAGAATTGATCGATGTTGATTTTAATCCCCACGAAGACTTCCATACTTACGCGTTTGAATGGACACCGGATTATGTTGCTTTTTTTATTGATGAGCAGTCGGTCCGGTGGATTGATAACTTTTATGTGGATTCGCTGTACCACTATCAGAAGATTATGATGAATATTTGGCAGCCGATCTATGAAGAGTGGGTGGGAGAATTTGACGATGATATTTTGCCTGTTTATGCCTACTATGATTGGGTAAAGTATTATATGTATGTTCCCGGAACGGGMAATTATGGRACGGACAACAATTTCTTCCTACTCTGGGGAGATGAATTCGAAACTTGGGACACAGACAGATGGCAAAAAGCGAATCATACTTTTTATGGGAATAACTGTGATTTCATTTATGAAAATGTGGTTTTTTATGACGGATATTTGATCCTTTGTCTGACCACTCCGGATGATACAGGATACGGAGATGATGACACACAGTATATATTACTCAATCCCGGTTTTGAATCAGACTTCGTGAACTGGTCAGTTTGGCCTGAAAACCTGACAAACTATTCTGTGGTTACTGAACCTGTGTTACATGGCAATCACTCTCTAAAACTGTTCGGGCAAAATTCAGGAACAACAAATAGTATTGCGGTTTATCAATCATTTAACCCTTCCCAGGGAGACGAATTCACCTTCTCGGGATATGCTATTTCAGCATCTGATGATCCAATCTCCGGAGATAACAGTGCGTTTTTTGAACTAACATTTTTCGATGCGAACTGGAATATACTAGGTGAGCAACYTGTATCTTCATCAATTACGAGTTCATCACCTACYGATCAGTGGATCCCTTTAACTGTTTCCGGTACAGCACCCACTGGTGTTGTATCTTTTAATGTAGCTATGATATTTAAGCAAATAGATGATGATTCAGGCTCAGTTTTTTTCGACGACTTAGATTTGTTTTATTCCAATCTATCAACAAATTCATCTTTTGCTCCAGCCAATTATACCCTCTTTCAGATTTATCCAAATCCTTTTAATAATCGTACTATTTTTCAGTTCAAAATTGAAGATTTTAGTCCGGTGACATTAACAATTGTAAATGTTTTAGGACAACATATTACAACAGTTGTAAATAGGGACCTGAATACAGGTGAACATAAATTCTCTTGGGATGGGACTAATTATAACGGAAAAGCATTACCATCTGGTATTTACTTTGCAATACTCAAAGGCAATAGTGGGGTTGAAGTACAAAAAATAGTTCTGTTAAAATGATACATAGAATAATGACTCTATTCTTGCCTGTGGTTTTTCTTATTTTTCTCACTGTTTGTGAAGAAAGTATATATTCCAACCAACCTTCGGATGAAAATAATCATACGCTGGAAGGTTGGGAACTGGTTTGGAACGACGAATTTGACGGTGACGCTATTGATGACCAAAAGTGGAATAAGCTCCTTTGGCGTCCCGGATGGGTAAACAATGAACTGCAGGCCTACACGGACCGTGAYACGAATGTGTTTRTTCAGGATGGCAACTTGGTCATCCGAGCCTTGATTGAACCGGGGTTTTTTGGCACAGATTATWCGGGTACWACCTACACGGCTGATTATACTTCTGGCCGCTTGAATACGGCTGGCAAAGGAGAGTGGACATACGGCCGTTTTGAAACCAGGGCCAAGCTACCGAAGGGGATTGGTTCCTGGCCTGCAATCTGGATGCTRGGATCTAATATAKCTACTGTAGGATGGCCTCATTGTGGTGAAATCGATATTATGGAACACGTGGGCTTTGATGAAGGGAATATTCACGCTTCAATCCATACGACTGATTACAACCACATGAATGGTACTCAAAAATCCGGTCAGGTAATAATTCCGACCGCCACAGATTCTTTCCACGTTTATTCTTTGGAGTGGGACAGCACCTATATTCGCTACCTAGTGGATGATGAACCCTATTTCTTTATTTACAATGACAGTAATGGTGATGAAGATAAGTGGCCATTCAATAACCCCCAATACATTATACTTAACTTGGCAGTTGGCGGTGATTGGGGTGGTGCTCAAGGGGTGGACAATACTGCTTTTCCAATGAATATGTTGGTCGACTACGTCAGGGTCTATGGACGCACTGATCCTKCCTTGGATGTTCAAGTTATGTTTCGTGTTGATATGCGAAATGAAACCTTAGTAGGAACTGGTGTATATCTTTCCGGAGGGACCATGGGAGCAGGGCAACCTRGTGGAATAGCGATGAGTGATGAAGACAGCGATGGAATCTGGGAAGTGACTTTGATTTTGCCGATAAATACGCACTATACTTATAAATTCAGAAATGGATATTATCCTGATGATTGGAGTCCAGGATGGGAATCGGTACCTAATAATTGTGGTGAAGGACAATATCTGGATAGATTTGTAGAAGTAGGTGATGAAGATTTAATTCTACCCGCTGTCTGTTTTGGAAGCTGTGACATCTGTCCATAATCTGATGAGATAACTGATGAAATTATGTTATTTATCACGCTATGTGACTGTARTTCTTATAATTCTTATTTCTCCTATTAGCGCTTTCCTGCATACTTCCGGACAGGAGATYGTCGATTCTAATGGAGACCCGGTCCTTTTAAGGGGCATGGGTCTTGGGGGTTGGCTTGTTCCTGAAGGCTATATGCTCCATATCCCAGGTTATGGCTCTCCTTCTGATATAGAAAATAAAATTGAAACCCTGCTAGGAGCTGATTTGACGGAAGAATTCTGGGATCTATACCATTATAATTATGTAAACCAAGCTGATATTGATCTATTGGCTGAGTGGGGCTTTAATTCTATCCGAATTCCGTTCCATTACAAGCAATTCTCACCATCGCCTGGTGAAGTAAATCAATTCGGTTATGATATCGTTGATTCGCTTATTTCATGGTGTGCGCCGCACAACATGTATATTATTCTCGATATGCATTGTGCTCCYGGYGGYCAAAATSRMGGTRAMATCAGYGACAGYGATGGKAYRGCMAGACTGTGGYTGGAASAKGGSTAYAARGAMCACACMATTGARATTTGGCATTCCATYGCYGAATATTATGCAGATGAGACCCTAATCGGCGGTTATGACCTGATAAATGAGCCTGTTCTTCCCGATGGTGTTAGTTCAACTGATCTGAGGCAATTATACATTGATATCACCAATACCATCAGGGAAGTAGATACGAATCATATTATCTTTATAGAAGGTAATTGGTATGCAACCGATTTTACTTCCTTGACACCGCCCTGGGATGCAAATATGTCTTATTCTTTTCATAAATACTGGAATGATGTAACGCAGGGGACCATCCAATATTTGATTAGCATGAGTAATACTTATAATATTCCACTTTGGTTGGGTGAAACAGGAGAGAATTCCAATCACTGGTACCATAAGGTCGTCCAATTGTCAGAATCAAATAATATTGGTTGGTGCTGGTGGACTCATAAAAAAATATCAACCATTACCAGTCCACTCTCGGCGCCTATCTCTGCGCAGTACCAGGATGTGATCGATTATTGGAATGGAAGCGCGGGCCAACCAAGTACAGAATATGCCCAGGCCGCCCTGTTTGGTATGGCTATCAGCTTAGCTATAGAAAATTGTGAATCCAGGCCGGGTGTTATTCCTGCATTAATGGACCCAACATATGGTGAATCACCCGTTCCTGTAACAGCTCATTCCATACCGGGCACAATCGCAGCGGTTGATTATGATATTGGTGCGCGAAATGTTGCCTACACTGATGAGGATTATATGAATACTGGAAACGGTGGTTATAATTGGGGTTGGTCCTACAGAAATGATGGTGTTGATATTGAAGCTAACGGCAATGAAAATGGTCTACCCTATAATGTGGGCTGGACCTCTGTTGGGGAGTGGATCGGCTATACCATAGAAGATGTGACTGCCGGTACTTACGATTTACTGTTCAGGGTATCCAGCAATGTAGGCGGTGGGATATTTTTCTTGGAACTCAATGGAACCAATTTAGGCGTTTTTTCTGTGCCAAATACCGGTGGCTGGTGGGCTTGGGAAACGATGACAATCCCAGATGTAATTATTGGTGATGAACCGCAATACCTGAAACTAATGACTGTCCAGGAAGGTTACAATATTGAAGGGTTCACTTTTAGCGAAACAGCTGATACTGGAGATGACGGGAGCGAAGAATCCATTCCCGAATCTTTTACACTAGGGAATTATCCGAACCCATTTAATTCTCAAACCACGATTTTCTATGATGTTGAATCCACAATTGATATAAATCTAAATATTTATGATCTCAATGGCGAACTGGTCAAAAGACTTTATTCCGGGTTAAGTAGTATTGGGGAAAACAAATTTATTTGGAATGGGGTTAATGATTTAGATATGTTAGTGAGTTCTGGAGTCTACYTYTAYCGACTTGARWGCNRRKGATTWTRTSCRAACCAGAAAWATGGTTCTAATMAAATAACCACGGCTTATATGACCATTATGAATAGGCTAAGTGTATTTTTTCTRRTKTGCTCCATATTTGCATTAATCATTTGCGATACGAGTTAATCTTTCAGTAGTTTTCTCTCCCTATGTCRGAAGCGATTACACGMGGTTTGGAAGTTAAGGTGGTTAGCCGATACGTCCCTGAACAGTCAGATCCGGATAGACTAATATTTTTCTTTGCCTATCATATTACGATCATTAATCACTCTGATCATCCTGTTACGCTTAAAAATCGTTATTGGCACATYAVGGATGGAGTGGGCCATGTGGAGGAGGTGAGAGGGCCGGGAGTTGTGGGCTATCAGCCCCGGCTGGAGAAAGGTCAGTCATTTAATTATACGAGCTTTTGTCCATTGCGGACAGAATTCGGAGTCATGAAAGGTCACTACGAAATGTTCTTCGATGACGGCAAATCGTTCGAAGCTGAAATTGCTCCCTTTCAGCTCGTGATACCTCATGCTATAAACTGAAGTTTACGGTGCAATAATGGCGACCTTCACCGCCAGGTGATCTGAGTAACCGCCTAACAGTTTGTTCCCCGCCCAGAAGCGGTACGGATAGTGCCGGTAGTTACCTGAYTGCTGGCGGTACTTCGGCATGTCGAGTATTGCGGTAGATCCTTCTACTACAATGAGTCCTTCTTCCTGCATCAATCCCCGGCTGACGATAATCTGATCGATAATCTCATCTTCCCCGCGGTAAACGTAAGTTCCCACGTTGGGCTTGCCCATGAACGGGATCATGAGATTCTGGAGGCGGAAGACCGGATTTTCTGCCCGGCGAGACAGCAGACTCTGGACATTGTCATCCAGGGGGCCTTCGTTCAAATCACCTATTATCACTATTTCTGCGCTCGGGTCRGCTGTAAGAATTTCATCTACATGCTTTCTGAGCAAGAGGGACGTCTCCGCCCGTTTTGGTATGGCCTGCTCTTTGCCGCCGTAGTTGGATGGCCAGTGGTTTACAAAAATATGTATAACTTCACTTTCGAATTCTCCCTTTATATATAGAATATCTCGAGTGGGTTTCCCTGTTGACATTCTATTTTTTATCGCTTTGGCATCTAAAACTGTCAGGATTTTCGCGTCGTAAAGAAGGGCGCAGTCTATCCCCCTGCGGTCGGGAGATTCAAAATGCACAATGTCATAGTTTCGCCCGATGAACTCCCGATTGAGCTCTTCCAGGACAAAGCGGTTYTCCACCTCGCAAAGTCCTACTATATCTGCATTTAGGTCAGCCAGTACTTCCGCACAGTGAGCGAGTTTCAGATCGTAGATTTTCTGAGTCACTCCCTTTTTTCCTCCCAAGGCAAACTCCTCATCGTTCTTCCGGGGATCATCTTCCAGGTCGAAGAGGTTCTCCACGTTCCAGAAAGCGATGGTAAGCGTATCTCCGCCTATCAGCAAAAGAGGGCATAAGAGAGTCAGCAGTAATTTCTTCATTATGTTAAGTCCTCATTGAATGCTTCTAGAGCATTTGAAATGAATTTGTTTACTYTGCCGGGATCGTTCCTCATATTTCCGTTCTTGACGCCCGTGTGTACATCCACTCCTGCCGGCTGAACTTCCCGAATTGCTTCTGCGACATTTTCGGCATGTAGTCCGCCCGCCAGAATGACCGGAAGTTCAGACAGTTCCACCAATCTGYGRCTGATATTCCAATCGTGTGTGAAACCGGTAGCTCCCGTAGCTCCGGTAGCGGGATCGTACGTGTCGGTAATGAAAGCGTCCACATGCGGGGAGTARTCTTCGATGCTTTCTTCCAGTTGAGCGAGATTATCCTTTCGAACCACCAAGCTCTTGATAATGGAGAGCTTAGGTGTTGCCGTTTTGATACGAACGATTTGTTCAACAGCCATATCGCCATGGAGCTGTACCCACTTCAGACCCAGATAGCTGCAGAACTCCATGATCTCCTTCGCCTGATCGAGATAAGTGATCAGGACGGGAGTGGCTTTACCRTCGAGGGAGTGAATGATGTCTCGTGCKGCTGCTTCCGACAGGTATGGGTTGTGCACATCGAGGCGGAGCGGAAATCCGATGGCGTCTGCACCGGCGGCAGTTAGAATTTCGGTATCGGCTTYATCGTGAAYACCRGCGATCTGGATGTAGTTCTTCATAATGGTAATTRTAACGGAGAATTTAACCTGTGAAGGGTCAATGGACAGTATTAAACTTACTTGCTGAACTGATGGAAAGGTCAAAGTATAAGCACATCATCTGGGACTGGAACGGCACACTGCTGGACGACGCCTGGCTCTGTGTGGACGTCATAAACGGTGTACTCTCCCGACGGAACATGTCGACCATCTCCCTACGGCAATATCAGGAGCTGTTTAACTTTCCGGTGATTGACTACTACGTGCGGCTGGGCTTTGATTTTGAGAAAGAGTCTTTCGAGATCGTGGGAACAGAATTCATCGATAACTACGAAAAGCGCCGTCATGAAGTAAATCTGCAGAAGGGTGCAAAGGCGGTACTGAAGAGTGTCCGGGAAGCAGAGCTTACTCAGTCGCTTCTATCTGCCTCTCTGCAGACCACACTCTATGAAATGGTGGAGTATCACCGGTTGAGCGACACCTTCCTGAAGGTCATGGGCTTGGATAATCATTATGCTCACAGCAAAGTCGAGATCGGCAAAGCGTGGATGGACGAGCTGCATTACGGTCCTCACGAAGTTCTCTTCGTGGGTGATACCGTGCATGACCATGAAGTGGCCCAGGCCATTGGCGCTGATTGTGTTCTGGTWCTGAGCGGMCACCATCGACGAGAAAAGCTCGAAGCTTGCGGTGTCCCCATTCTAAGTTCCCTCAGCGAGGTKGTGAATTYTAYAGCAATAACAATTTGAGAGATACATTATGAAGCAAGGGACAGTAAATGAATACGACAGACACAAAGGGTTCGGGTTTATTTACGGAGATGACGGTGAAGACTATTTTGTTCATGCTCGCGGATTGCGAGTGGATCTCCAGAACAAGGGACTACGGCCGGGTCAACGAGTAACATTCGATGTCCAGTTTGACATAAAAGGTGACAAAGCCGTGAATGTGAGACCGAAATGATGAAGGCCCCTTCTGGGGGATTAATAAGTTCCGACAGATGAAGAAATATTTACTATCAGAAACTATACTCGTTATCTAATCTTTATTTTAATAGAATAAACTTCTGAGAGCAGATYTGTCCATCCGCAAAAAGTAGTGCCGTGTAAGTTCCTGTGGCGCCCAAGTTCCCGGCTGACGTCTTCCCGTTCCATGTCACCGTGAGTTCGCCTCCAGCGGTCGGCGTTGCGGGCAGTGGAATTTCAGCCACTGAGCGCCCGAGAACGTCGAAGATCTTTATATAAGCTGTTGCCAGCTGATAACCTTGGGGGATTTGGATGACAAAGTTCACATGGATGTTCGATGGGTTAGGATAGATGACTTTTAAAGTCGGTGTTTTCGGTTGTAGTGCCACTTCAGAGTTAACACTCAAGCCCGTCCCAAAGTGATCCTCTAGAGCGCCCCACAGCTCCGGTTCGGTTCCGTCGTAGCCTAAAGCCCAGATACCGATACCCAGCAGATCCTCATCAATGGCCAGCTCGTACTTCAACGATAGACTTAAACTGTCGTCATACCATCCCTGATGCCAGTTATTGTTTCCGTCCTGGTAGCGGTACCACGGTGACTGGGATTCATCGTTCCACAAGGGGCCGTAACTCTCCGCCAGAGCTATGGCTTCGGAGTAGAWCTTGGYATCGCCGCTCCCGGTAGTAGATGCTCCGGYACTGCCGGAGGTAGTTGGCCATTCGTAGCCATAGTACGGCAAACCCAGGATGATCTTGTCCCGGTCATTACCGGTTTTGCTCAGGTAATCGTTCACGGTCCAAGTGATGTTGTAGGTGCCCCAGCCGGTTAGGGGAGAGATAGGTCCTGCCGTGGAACTGCCGCTCCAGTGATAGCCGTAACCCATGATTATCAAGCCGTCACAGGCGTCTGCCAGAGCATCATAGTCGAAGGCGTTGGACCAATCCACAGCCGGCGTTGCCATGGTCACCTGTGATGCCGGGTTAGCTTCGTGGAAGGCTGTTGTTAGATCAGTCATGAATGTAGTGAGGTTGTCACGCTGACTGGAAGGGACACCCTCAAAGTCTATATTCACGCCGTCAGCTCCCGCATCGTTCACCTCAGCCAGGAGATTGTTGATGAGTGTCTGCTGATTGGAGGCGCTACTTAAAAGTTGTGCGATGTTATCACTGTTGAAAAGGATGACTACCAGTGAGACTTTTGTTCCATACGAGTGAGCTTCGTTGATGAGGCTCGTCACCGGCCAGAAGTGATGATTTACAATATTGCCACTGCCGTTGCTCTCCAATCCGAAATAGGCGATGGTAGAAATGAGATTGAAGTTATAGCTCTGCCAAGCTGTCTCCATCCAATAAGGGTGGTAACCGAACACTTCACGGGAAGGGGCTGTACGTCTTGTCTGCAACGGTATAGAGTTCCCATAGGGTTCGGGTTGGAAGTCAGGGAATAAGTCCCGGTAGTACTCGTGCTGCTCCTGGTGGATACTTTTGTGGGTTTGTGCAGTAGCGATATCTATTATAAGGAAGGTAAGCAGTAGAGAAAGTGGTGTATGCAGCTTCATTTGTCTGAGACTCTTGAAAAGTGAACGGATCAAAGATACTCTAATCTCACTAACATTTAATTTACCTCATTATCATGGTAAAGTTCGTCCTGCCGGTATCCGCCATCTCCCGGAATTTCCTACTGATGGCAGTTTTAAAAAGCTTTCTGGTCACCGGGATGAGGAGCATGAAACCGAAGATGTCGGTGAGAAGACCCGGCGTCAGCAGTACTATCCCGCCGACAAGGATCAGCAAGCCGTCCACCAGTTTATCCGCCGGCATGTTGCCCTGCTGAAGTTCATGTTGAATCTCCATCCAGATCCACATTCCCTGGGACCTGGCTAGAGAGGCACCAAGGAAGCCGGTAACGATTACCAGAAAGATGGTAGGCCAGAAGCCGATTTCACGCCCCAGCTCAATAAGAATCATCAATTCCAGGAGTGGTATGCCGATGAAGATGAAGAGGAGCTTCGTCATGGTGTTAGAATTTTGGCAGGCATGGACAAACTAGCAACCTAAACATAGAGAGCTTTGCACATAGATCATCAAGGCGTTATATTCCTGCTTATGACTACTAATCAAGTTAAGGAACTGATTGAAACCGGCCTGCCCGGAGCAGCTGTTGAAGTGACAGACGAACGGGCTAGCGGTGACCATTTTAGCGCAGTGATTGAGTGGACAGGATTCGAGGGACTCTCTCTGCTGGAGCAGCATCAGAAAGTGTATGGGGCAGTAGGGGAGTACCTGACTAAGGAAATTCATGCATTACAATTAAAGACATTTGCGCCTGAGACAGCCTGAGGAGAAGAATAATGGAACTCAAAGAAAAAATCCAGAATGAGTTACTCGAAAACCCCGTGATACTTTACATGAAAGGGACGCGGGATATGCCCATGTGCGGATTTTCGTTTGCCGTGGTGGAAGCACTCAACCAGTACGAGGTGGAATACAAGACCGTCAACGTCCTGGAAGATCCTGAGATTCGGGTGAGTCTATCAGAAATATCTAACTGGCCTACCATTCCGCAACTGTTTGTAAACAGTCAGCTGGTAGGCGGCTGTGACATTACTCTGGAACTTCACCAGAATGGTGAACTGGAGAAAGTCCTCAGCAATGCCAAGTCATCTACTGAATAATAAATAGACTTAAATTCCCATCCGATCTTCTTTGCCCCTTCCTTCTGATGTGCTATATTTGCCAGCCTTATTTGGCCCCTTCGTCTAGTGGTTAGGACGTCAGGTTTTCGACCTGAGAACAGGGGTTCGATTCCCCTAGGGGTCACTTGTTAAATGAACCTTCAAGGTTATTAAAACCTTGAAGGTTTTCTCTTTTATTGAAATTGTACGGATTAATGGATACTATTGCTTTTATGAAAGTGGTGGCGAGAAAATTGCCTATCCTGTTTTCGAAGGGCAGAAGGGGCTTCCTAAGATCCCCCCCCACGGTGTTTTTTCCAGCCCTGACCGTACTGAGCGGCTACAGGGGAGGCAAATGCATCCGGTCAGATCCGGGATAGCTTCGCCGGGTATTACGAAAGATATACCGATTATTTATAGACTTTTAAACAACTAGTATAGATTAGAGTCTTGCAATAACCAAAAGTGTACCTTGAAGCTGAACACCGAAAAAGCTAACCATTTTCCGTCAGGTGAGTAGGATGGCTGGGTTTTATCGGTGGGATCAAATGTCAACTGTTCTTCGGCTCCTCCCGAAATCGGGACTCGAAACAGTTGAAAGAAGCCATCAGCAGCTGGTTTAATAAAGGCAACCCAGCGAAAATCAGGCGATACACTGGCACCGGAATAGATCTGATCACTTTCAAATTCATGGATTTTTGTCAAATTTTGTCCGTTTCTTCCAACTACAAATATGCCATGTTTCCCCGGCGAGGTGACACTCTCAAAAACCAGGTTCTCATTATCGAATGACCACTCGGCAATGGCTGTCCGGTGGGCCTGTACCTGAAGTTCAATTTCTTTCTGTTGCTCGGTAACCTCTCCGGTCTCCTGATTCACGCCAATAATAAATAGTGCACCGCGCTTACCATCTTCTGTTTCAACCTGAGTTGAATAGGCAATCCGCTTTCCGTCAGGTGACCACCTGGGCCAGCCGGTTTCGTGTCCGCCATGAGTGAGTGGCCGATCGGGTTGTGAACTATCCGTCAGGTGCAACCAGAGGTCATCTGTTCCGTCTGCGTGGGTATGGTAAACAATCCATTTGTTGTTCGGAGACCAATGCATACCCTGATCTTCAGAGTGGGATTTACGGACAACAACATGGGGCTCTGATGCAGTAGTATTTTCGTCAAAATTTACGATTCCTATGTGTTGTGAAATATCGGGGTAATGGAAATCATCGATGATGCTCCGCCAGGGCCCGAAAGTGAAAGCAATCTGTTTACTATCCCAACTCCACGATGGTGTTTCAGACTGGAAGGTAGTTACGGCGCGTGTTTGACCGCCAGAGGATGGCGCTACGGCGATAAAAGTCCAATAGTCTTGTGTCTTAAATAAAATATCCCCGTTGTTGCTTATGGATGGAGCAAAGGTATCCTTTTCAAAATTGGTAATTCGTTCGGGAGAAGTGCCGTCAGGTTGGGCCCGCCATAAATCCAAAGTCTCGAGCTCGTTTGGCGATGCATAGTATAGGCTATTTCTATCYGCTGTTAGTGCAAAGGGACCATAGGCCTCATGCGCCCCCGAAGTACCGTCTATTTGAGTTGAAGGAAACTGAATAATCTGGCGGTTTCCATCAAAGGAGAGGAAAGCTATTCTGTCATTTTCAGCGAGAAAAGTTGGGAAACCCAAACGTTGTTGTGAGCTCTCTACATCCAGAACATTACCATCGTTATCGAATGTCCAGATTTGATAACCTGATTCCTGCCGCACCATGCCAACGAYGRATTTKCCATCCGTTGACCACGAGAGCTGCTGAAGAGCTGATGTAGTGGTCTTGAGTCTGATGTTTTCTTTCTCGAATTGATGTGACTGTTTGTCCGGCCACAGCAGTTTTCGACTGCCATCGGCTACATTATAAACGAMCCAGTTAGATTCACCGGAAAAGTTTATTTCRTTCACGGTAATCGTAAGGCCGTCATTGCCCCATACGATGTGYTTTATGGTCTCCGCACGAGTGAGCTTTCGGATCGGTCCGCCAAGAATTCTCTGGATATACAGGTAAGGTCCGGAACTGTAAGCCAGCCAATTTCCATCGGGTGATATCACTCCCAGGGGGGCTCGATAGGCCACCGGCCCAAACTGACGTACAGTGGTGATGTATTCGATTTTGGCATTTCTGATTTCAGATTGGGCAGACAGTTTTGTGGAGAAACCGATTAGTTCCACAAAAAACGTARTGGTTACTACTATARCAAAAGCTGATTTTATGCGCATATTRACCTCATATTATATTTCGATTGCGAARTACATTAAWGATTGTTTCAARTTAATAAATATTTAATMAAGGATRTCCGGGATCTCTACAATCCAWATRTCCCAGTTGCCSTCGCGYTCTGAAGAAAAAGCCARCCTCGTTCCGTCTGGAGACCAATKAGGRTGKCGGTCGTCCGCATCGTTAAAGGTGATGCGTCTCTTTTCACCGCTGGTGAGATTGATGACGTAGACGTCCATATTTTCATCTTCCAMCGTATCGAAGGACAGATGACTGCCGTCCGGCGACCATCCGGGATACTCATCTTCGCTATCGCCGCTGGTGATCTGCGTAGCTGTTCCACCTTCTACGGGAATGGTCCAAATGTGGTATTGACCGTCGCGATCAGACATAAAAGCAAAAGTTGTCCCATCGGGGGACCACTGGGGACATTCATCGTTAGCTTCTGATGTTGTAATCTGAATCAGCTCACCATCGAGCATCCCATCTTCCGTAATGGCCACGGTCCATAGATCCATGTAATTCGAGCGGGAGGAGTGGAAAGCTATCTGTGATCCATCGGGAGACCATTCTCCCGAATCGTCAAAATGGGTATCATTCATGAGCCGCTGAGTCTCGCCGCCTGTGGCCGGTGCCGTAAAGATATCCATTGTCCACCACTCGTATTCATCGATGTCATACGAATTAAAGACGACATAATCACCCCCCGGAGACCATCCTGGATAGCCGTGATAGTCCCTGTCGGTAACGATCTGCGTTTCTTCTTTGGTCTCAGGTGAGACGGTGAAAATCTTGTAGATGTCAGGATTTTCGTCCAGGCGGTTCGTCTTAAAAATGATCTGACTTCCATCGGGAGACCAGCTGGGCTGGATATCTTTCTCACTGCTGGAGGTCAATTTTACGGGRTAAAGAACGGTAATWCCTACCGGGTCACTCTCTGTTGAATTGTCGTYMTCATCTTCGACCGTTGCCGTCAAAACGTAAGTACCGGGTTCAGTCATTCCGGTATCGCTCGACTGAGTATCCCAGCTGAACTCCAGATTTCCGTCATTTGGAATATTTGAAGTTACCCCGATGATCTCTCCGTCAGCGAATAGGGAGACCCTACTGATCTCACCATCATCGTCCACGCTGACGGTTACGGTCACAACGTCTTCCAGCCAGGYACCTGATACGGGTGACGTAATTTCTACAGTGGGATTGTCGTCAATGCCGGAACACCCCAGGAAGGTTGCGGCAATCAGTAAACTGACTGTTCTGAGGAACGTTGATTCTCTAGAGCTGAAGCTAAACATCGCTTCAGTTTACTATTTCYGTTGCCTCCTTTCAAGATAAATCATCTTCTCCTTAAAAAAAAGCGGGGCTTAATCCCAACAAATGACCATACCACTCTTATYTAGTTTCATCCTTCCACCGCATTTAGGACACTTACGCCATTTGGGGTTCCAAATAGTCAGATTTTTCCCATTACACTCTTCACAAGTATAAAAGTCATCTTTCTCTTCAAGAACAAATTCAGGTACCTCATCTCCTCTGGGGTTTTCAATCCATTCTTTTGGATACTCCATTCCTTGGATACCTACTATGGCATCCGTTACAATATTACAATCATTACAGATATAAGGACGCAAGACCGCATGGAAACCATAATCAAGGTCGCCTGTTGATTCTACATCGTAACCGCATTTATTACATTTGAATGTGTAGCGTGTTCCCATATAATCAATATTACACCTGGTACAGATTTTGGGAGCAAGTTAGAATCTGATAGTGTTGATCATCATTCTGCAGAAATCTTTTCAATTGCAGTAATTGTGAACTTCGTCTCTTTACTCCGGATTTCA
>NVVH01000064.1 GCA_002402135.1 Fidelibacterota bacterium
ACCCCACTGATTGTCCTCACGACCGGCATAACGATCATCTGTCCTGTATGACTTGCCACCAAGCCTATATTTACTATCGTTGTAATAAAAATTTGCATATGTGTGCAAAAAACCTCTAATTAAGTCTTTTTGGTCATCATGAAATGTAACATTAACAGGGTTGTAGTGAATTTTATGTTGACTGTGTACTTCTCTATTGTATTGGTTATGTGTTTGAGTATCAATATTGAAACTAGGCAAATCAATGCTTTTTACAAGCATGTTTATTTCTATCTTTTCAACACCGTTAAAATATYTTGCTGCTTGTGCAGTRAGATTAAAAACTACATGAAAAAGRTTAGMGTATCGTGGCTGTAATTCGTAGTTATTATCAACGAAMAKRCGAGCRSCGTGCTGRTAATCACGCACATTGTCRCCTTTAGMTAAAGCTGAAAGTATRCTGTTAACGCTGGYCACGGAGTGTTATACCTCCTATTAACCTGTTACTACTGAASCAAKAGTCCTTGCAACTGTTGCACCAAYACCRTCACCAATTGGMGTTTGAACTGCATTATCAAARCGGATWGCYGCGGTAATTGTTACGGGTTCATTTGTTGCATAGTTTAAATCATTGTAGTTAACGTTTACAAGGAAACAACCATACATTTCCCATGTCTCTAGAACATTAGGTGTACTAGCAGCGTTACCACCATCCAAAATTTCAAACCGTGTAATAAATTTATAGTCAATRCCAGAAGCAGCACTTGCTTGCTCAAAGAAATCAAATTGCTTCTGAATTTGTTCRCCAAGTAATCTACTTACTGMRCCATTAACATCATCTCTAAAATTAAYTGTTACCTGTTCCCAAKYGTATTTTCCYGCTAGSYATACTCTTGAGTTGTAAATAGGAATCTCTAWTTCTTCAAATGAAACCGTTGGGCGYRTRATATCCATAACCTGCTTAGTTAGTTCTGTTCGAGGAGTTGACACACCWAAATTCTCAAAAAACGCTCTAAAGCGGTATTTGAGTTTGGGCATTAGCAAGCCTTGCGAGGTTGCTGATTGGTCACTGTCTAGTGGTACAGTAAATTTTGTGAGCGTTGAAACTGACATTGTTGTCTGACTCCTTCTTTAATTTGTTACTAGTATTTATCGTAGCCGGGTCATAAAAATAGGAGGTATTTAGCTACCCCCTATTTTATTTTTCTATTATGGTAAACGAGACCTTAAATTGCGTTCGCTGCTGCTACATTACCACTTGAGATTTCACCAGTATTTTTAAGTCTAACTGGAATATAGATAAATTCAGCAGCCTTCATAGGTTCAATTGCAATGTCAACATATAGTTCATTGCGATCAATTCTGGTTGGTGTGTTATTTGATTCGTCACAAACAACTAAGAAATCATAAAGACCACGCTTTGCAACAAGATCATTCATTGATTGTTCAATGATCTCTTTAAGCTCGTCTCGTGTAATCTTATCATTTGGCTCAAACACAAATGCAAGAGCAATAGATTTTAGTTGCTTACGTAGATAAGCAACAAGTCTTGCAACATTAATTCTATCTAGAGCACTTGGTGTTGTTGCACGGGTTTTATTACCATACCCAAGTATACCGCTCCCACTAAAGAATGCAATTGGATTGATTCTATTACTATAAAGTGTATCCCGTAAGCTTTCTCTAGTATTGTCCACTGTAAATTCGCCTGTTAATGCGTTAACATAACCAATACTGCTTACATTGTCAATTGTTCCTCTGCGCGTACCAGCTGGGGCAAGCCATGGATAGCCTTGGTCGTCACTTCTGCTAATCATACGTAGAACAGCATGACTCGCCGGAACAACAATAGTATTACCTGATAAATCTGTAGTAGAGCCCGATGGATAAAATACGCCGAGGTAATGATCGCTAGTAACCAATCCATCGTCTCCGTTATCTGTAGCAACCGCCGCATTTGATGCCCAGTTCTGAACCTCTGTACTAGTTGCTGCTAGCCTTAATGGTGAATCGCCAATAACAAATGCTGTATTCAACCGATCGTTGTTTAGGCTAACCATATTAGCAATTAGCTCTGGGTAACCAGGTGCCGCAATAAGGTTAAAGTCTCGCGAATCTTCACGCAACTCTGTGCTTGTGTCACATGCCGACTTCATTGCCGCTGTAACTACCTTACGAACAGCCTTTCGGCCCATATATGGTGACCCATCATTTTTGTTTCCACTTGTTGATACCCACGCATCCTTTTCTGTTGGCAGTGTTCCGTAAAGAGTAGTATCAGCAAAATTTGTTCTGCTAAAGTAATTCGAGCGAAACTTCTTTACGTTGTATGAACTGCGCCGTGTATTAAACAGTAGCATACCACGTGGATAAAGTGTTGGATCTGGCTTGTCAATATCAACTGTATTACTTTGTAATAGGCTCGCTGTTGTTGCGGTTGTGCCTGTTACTACGTCTGTTGTTGTATCTCCCATATAGCGGGCGTCAGCAAACAAAATACCGTCTTCAGTTGTCTGATCTGTAAGGTCTATTAATACCCACTTGTTTTCGCTGCTAACTACTTGATAACGATAAAGTTTTGGATAATTTTCTAAATCGCTTGTATCAATCCAAAGATCACCAGTTACTAATGCACTAGCATCACTTTGTACAGTTGGCGCAGTTGCACTAAAGAGAACACCAGCTGGATCTGTGTTAGATAGATTATATCCTCGAGCATCGCTCGACACAAGTTGATAGCCGGCCCATAAAGTGCCATTGTGAATCATAATGTCTGCTTCATAACCACCGTGATACCAGTATCTTAAATCTGTTGGATCAGCGGTTGGTGCTGTACTACTTGCTGTGTAAGTTGGTGCAATCCAGTTACTTAGAATTAAGTCGCTGCTGTTGCCTGCCCGTACCTGACTTGTTGTGATAGCTGTAGTGATACCAGCTGTTGTTAGTGGTGTTCCTGCTGTTTCCTTCAGGACAATAACACCACCCAATCCATGGCTGATTACTAACGCACCAGTAGTAGCAATAGCTGCGCTAACACTAGCCACATTAGCAGCATTAATGTCGCTAGCTAGTGTTGTTAATGTTGTGCCGCTTAGTGTGACTGTTGTTGCCGTCGATAATGCTGTACTGTTGGCAACACTTGCACTAATAGTAAATGTGTTGGATGCTGTTAACGTGGCGGTGGTGGCTGTTCCTGTAATATCTAGAGAGCCTTTTGCATAACGTTTGAATATCTTGTATGTTGCWGTATCGTCTTCTGTAACATCAAACTGGACGTAATACGTTCCCGCCTCAATATTTAAACCGCCCGTTGTATCAACGTTCTTGTTTGCTGTTTGGTCATTTTCATAAAGAYTTGTARKTTGGCYCGYAAATKSTGCYGATGMTGTGYWGTAAACACTAATGTCAAACAACCCACCAAGGTTACTTGCTGTTGTTTTAAYCCAAATACTACCGTTTGGACGCGGGGTTGTRTCTGTTGTCTTCCATTCTGGAACAGTGTAATGTGCGCTTTGCTGCAATAGTGGGGAAGCATACGTTCCRGCYRYAAGTCCTGTAACTGTTAATATCGTGCCGCTAGCATTAGCAAGAATTATTTTACCATCAACAGTTGAACCATCGCTGGTTGATAAGCTTGTRGCATAAAGTTCAATCTTATTATCTACTGCTGCCGCTGTGACACCAGTAACGCTTSCACTGTTAATRCTTGTRGCMAGTGCYGAAACAGTTGTTCCACTTAGCGTAACTGTAGTTCCGTTAATAACAATTGTGTTACCATTAACAAGTGTTGGACTTGCAGTTGTGCCTGCAATAGTTGGCCACGCAATTTGCCARCTGGCACTACCAACTAATATCCATGCATTGCTGCGGTTTTTATAATAAACTGGGTTGCTAACATTTGTAGCAACTATCGCATAATCACCAATAGCGCCAATGCTAGTTTTAGGAATACTACCTGACAAATCAGTTGTGGCTGTAATAACTGTTGGGATCTTGTTAGTAAATGTGCCAGCACTTTTGCTCCATTCAAAAATGCCCCAGCGGGTATCTGTTCCTGTGTCCAGCCAAATAGTAGTATTCGCTGGAGCCCCTGTTGGCCGGCCTGCGCTTGAAACAAGCTCTCCTAAGTCAATGTCTGCTCTTGTAATGTAACACCTGTTGCTTACACCGAGTAAACTATATGCTGCCATAAGTCCGTATTCGTTAATTTCATAACCATGAATTGCACTACCGGCCGCTGACTGATAAAACGTTGGATTACCATACGTATTGCTAAGTTCTCTCTGACTTCCAATAAGATAAGTTTTGCCTGCGTTTGCTGCGGTAGTTCCTGCGGCTGTAGCTGTTG
>NVVH01000029.1 GCA_002402135.1 Fidelibacterota bacterium
GGGGACATTTGCCCACCCACAGATCTTTCTGCCGTTGGAGGTAATGGAACTGTAGACTTGAGCTGGACAGCCCCTGAAGGTCTGTATGGTGGTAATAATGATGTGTGCGAGGAAGCTCAACCTATTTCGAGTCCCTACCCGGTTGAGGTTACAGGGACAAGTGCGGAAGCTACCGCTGACTGTCCGGATTTACTTAATTGGCTCGCCGTCTGGTATGAGCTTGAACTTCCCTATGCTTCTAATAATGTAGATATTGTTGTCCAGGCTGATGGGCCCATAACCAATGCCGGAATCATACTTATGGATGATTGTGCGTGTGATGATTATATCCCCATGAGTTTTGATTGGGATGGTTCTATTGGGTATTTACACCTCTTTTCTAGTACCCCAATTTCTGGTCCTGACAATGGTGGAACAATCTTATACCCATTGTTTCTTGATCCTCCGCAGGGATTTACTGTCACATTTAATGTTACAGAAACCGTCGTTGCGAAAAGCATGGTCCAGACTGGAGGAAGCGCTACAATATCTGATTATCAAAATGGAATTAGCGAATCCCCGGTTTTTAGTAATGAGGATGATCTGAATCTCCCCGATTATAGAATTCCTGAAAATACCGAAAATAATACGGTTAATAGTAGGGAATGTGGTGAATTTATCGAGTACATAATTTATCAGGATGGAGTGCAAATTGCCACTTCCACCTCTACCAATTACAGCGTAACCGGACTTGAAAATGAGACGGAATTCTGTTTCACCGTAACCGCTTCATACGTTGAAGGTGAATCATCAACCACTAACGAAGCCTGTGCTACTCCGAGTAGTTATTGTCCTCCGTCTAATCTTGTAGCAGGTGGAGGAGATGGTGAAGTATATCTTGTATGGACTGAGCCGGAATTTGAAGGTGGCGGAGATGAATGGATGCCACTAGCTGATCTGTCAGCTAATGCTGACTGGGAAGCAAGTAATGTTGATCTGAGTTCCTACGCCGGATCCATTATCCAACTTGCGTTTCATCACTATGATGGTGGTGCGTGGGCAGACGGTGCGGGAGTGGATGATATCGTAATTTCTGCTGATGGTAGTGAACTGGTTTCAGTGAATTTTGACGATGGTCAGCTGCCGGACGGTTGGTCCATAGAAACTCCCGGTGTTGGCTGGGAATTTGCCGATGCAAACTATTTCAACACTAATGGTGACAACTTCATCACATTTCCAGAGCATGGTGTTTTTGCAGGTAATGATGACGATGGTWATGGTTCAAGCAACTCTGCAGATGAYTATCTGATAACCCCAACACTCGATTTATCCGGCTACAGTTCAATAGCTCTCGATCTCGTTTATTGGCATTCTGGTCAATACGGAGGTGTGACRACTGTWGAAGTGAAAGTTRTYGAAGCATCTGACTGCGGTACGTTCTCCCATTATGCTRTTTCTCGTGACGGTTCTGAAATTGGTACTTCAACGAGTYCCATGTATACCGATACAGATGTAACGAACGATACCGAATACTGCTATACGGTATCAGCAGTTTATGTGGAAGGCGTATCTTCTTCTACGAACGAGGCGTGTGCAACACCTGCTGAGATGTATATCGCTACCCTTCCTATCAGTGAAGATTTTGAGGGTGCGCTCGGTGAAGGTTGGGGGCAGGAAGTTTCMGATGGTGCTCCAACRGARTGGCARTTTTCCAGYAGYGCWGGTGACCCRSCKATWCCTGAGAATGGCACTATTTTCGCCTGGATTCACGATGATGATGTGGGGAGCGGAACACCCGGTTACATCGCTACCCTGCATACACCCATGTTCAGTACTGCTGATGGCGGTATCATTCTTCTCTCTTTCGACTACGCCTTCAATCAACTGGGTGATTTCTTCGATGTTGTTTACCGCCTCCCCGGTGGTGATTGGMANGNWWMWYATCTMCTCTTTCCTCTGTCTTAAGTTGGACACCTATGTCTATTGATGTAACCGATGAGATGGGTGGTTTTGGTGCTGTACAGATTGGGTTTATGTATAATGATGCCTCATCCTGGGCCTGGTGGGTTGCTCTGGATAATGTTGCCGTAGGCTCAATGACAGAGGTTTCTCTTACAGGAAATGTCTCTTCATCACTTACTGGCGGACCCCTTGAGGGTGCTGAAGTATCTGCTGATGAAGCTGATTTTGGCTTCTCTTATGTCACAACCACTGATGCCAACGGTGATTATGATATCACCGGTTTAAGCGGAACGTACACTATTACCGCTCGTGCCGATGGGCATCAAACCGATATKGAAGAAGGTGTAGACGCCAGTAATGGTGCCGTRGTAGAYTTTRTTCTSGAACCAGCTCTACCCGGCGTGGTGGGTCTCTCTGCTGCCGATGCCGGAAGCAAAAGCATCCAGCTCGATTGGATGGAATCTGGTTCTGTCTCCGAATATGAGCTTTACTACCACGATGATGATTATGAGGCACAACTTGGATGCGGTGGTGGATGCTGGCTTGGAACGAAAATGACTCCACCGGCTTATCCGGCAACTCTAGTCGGTGCTTTCATGGCCTTCCAGGGTGATGCTGGTACTACTGCCGGTAATGTGCAGGTTTATGTTGATCCAAGCGGCAGCGGTGATCCTTATAACAATGCCGAGCTGGTTTGGGAAAGTGACTTTTTTGCTGCTCCTCCGGGAGAATATTATATAGAAGTTCCTGATATTGAAATTCAATCGGGAGACTTCTATCTGATGCATAACGAGCAAAACTCCGGATTTTCAGGAATCGCTTTGGATGAAAGCGGCGGTTACCCCGAWCGGATGTTYTACGCTAACGTTGATGGATGGTATTCCATCGCCGACGCTGGCTTCCCGTCTAACTACTTTCAGACTGCTTATATGGTAGGTACTCCTCCCGGTATTCAGGGACCGGCACTCGCTGAAAGGTCTTCGACTAATATCAGGATGGCGACACCTCAACGGTACAAGCAGATGCTGAATGCTGTGGATATAACTATCCAGAATAAATCGCAGATCGTGGAAGTAAATGCAGATCTTAATCCAGCGTTTGTACTGGACGGCATTGATGAATACTTCACGGATCCTGAGACATGGGTAGACTACGGCAGTACTAGTTCACTAAATCGTGACTCTACCATTACAGCTCTTGAAATTTACCGAGATGATGCTTTCATCGCGTCTATAGGTGGTGACGAGCTGTCTTACCTTGATGACGACCCCGATCTCGTTTATGATCAGGAATACTGCTATTACGTGCGGACTCAGTGGTATATCAGCGAATACGATGCTACAGTTTACGGCAGCAATTCTAATGAGGCCTGTGCTATTCCTCGCTTGCTGGGTGATGTGAATGGCGACGGTTACATTACTGTTGAGGATATTGTCATGGTAATTGATTTCATACTTGAAGAGGCAACTCCTAACGAGCTTGAAGCCATGATGGCTGATGTGAATGTCGATGGCGAGATTAACATCCTTGACGTGGTAATAATGGTCGATTWCATCCTYGGMARGGCCGCAGGAAATTCACGTGTCGCGGCAGCAAATGGCGAAGCACTGTTTGAGATCATAACCACTTCTTTCKCSAACAGTCATCCCAGCCTCGATGTAGCGCTGACGTACGATGGCGATATGGCAGGTGCTCAGTTTACCCTGAGGTATGATGAAAACCGAATCGCATTGGGTGATCCTGTTCTCACTTCAGCAGGAGCAAACGTATTTGCCAAGGAGACTGCACCGGGTGAAATGACTGTACTGGTCATCAACTTGAGTGGAGATTATCTCGAATTGACGGAAGGAAGTTTCGTCTCCTTCCCGGTAGAGATGGTTGAAGAGCGCTCCACTGGACAGTTGCAATTCGATTTCGAATCTGCTGTCGCTTCAGGACCGTTTGGCCAATATATTCCAGCGTCATCCAGGTCGGCGAGTATTGATCTCAATGCCGTTCCTGAGACGTACGCTTTGCACCAGAACTTCCCCAATCCTTTCAACCCCACAACCAGCATTCGCTTCGATTTGAAGGATGCAGGCAGTGTAGATATTGTAGTGTACAATCTGTTGGGTCAAAAGGTGAAGACTCTGGTAAACAGTGAATTGACTACCGGTTATCATGAGGTTGTCTGGGATGGAACAGATAATCAAGGTGCTCCGGTAGGTGCAGGAGTTTACATCTACTCACTCTCCAGTGAGCACTTCAGTCAAACACGAAAGATGATCCTACTGAAGTAAAGATAAACAAACGTAAATTCATAAAAAGCCCTTCTCCGAAGAGAAGGGCTTTTATTATTTGAAACTTTTATCAATCTTCCTCATTGAAGATGTAAATTCCAGTTAAAGGAGYACGTATGAAACGCATTTTATTACCCGCAATGGCTTTGGTCATTCTCACAACTGTGAGTGCCAATCTGCCAACTTCAAAAAAGCTGAGCGACACCTTTGTATCCGTAGTGAAAAAGGTTAACGCAGCCGTGGTTACCATTACCAGCGAGAAAGTGTTTACCCATGACGGAGAAATGTTTCGCCACCCTTTTGAAGAGTATTTTGGGGACAATTATTTTCCATATCAGTTCCGGGAGCCCAATAGAGAATACCGAAGTCAAGTGCTGGGCTCAGGTGTGATCGTTGACGCCCGAAACGGGTATATCCTGACCAACAATCATGTCGTTGAGGGGGCSGACGAGATCACGATTCTGCTCATYGATGAGCGAGAATTTAAGGCTGAAGTTATCGGGAGAGATCCACAAAGCGATTTGGCTGTGCTGAAGATTGATGCAGATGATCTTACAGCGGCAGAGCTGGGTGACTCTGATGAACTTGATGTGGGGGAGTGGGTACTGGCAATCGGCAGCCCCTTCTCGGCTGAACTGAGCCACACSGTAACYGCMGGAATTGTGAGTGCYAAAGGCCGTAGYCGCATCATAGATGGGACWAGCTACGAAGATTTTATCCAGACAGATGCGGCTATYAATCCYGGAAACAGCGGCGGAGCTCTGGTCGATCTRRACGGCAAACTTGTGGGTATTAACACTGCCATCGCTACGGGAGGTTTMTCCCGCGGAAATGTGGGTGTRGGATTCACCATTCCCATCAATCTAGCTCGCCGCATAATGGATTCTCTCATCGCTGACGGGAAAGTCATACGGTCCTGGCTGGGTGTCTATATTCAGGATGTGGATGATGGAATCGCCCGTGCCTTGGGACTGGAAGACAGAGAGGGYGTCATCGTAACTCGCATTGTTGACGGCAGTCCGGCAGAAGGAGGTGGTGTGGAGGTGGAAGATATCATCATCGAGTTCGACGGMACTAAAATCMGAGATGTAGCTCACCTTAAGAATACCGTCTCATCCACTTCTCCCGGCTCCAGATCTGTTGTGAAGGTTATCCGGAACAAGAGGAAAAAGACGCTTCGGGTTAATCTTGTAGAGCTTCCTCAGGATGTGACGGTGTTTGCCTCCTCCCAGSCCAGCGGACGTTCTCTCGGCATCGAAGCTCAGGAGTTGACGGCAGAGTGGCGCCAGCGCCTCCGTTTAGATAAAGATGTTCAGGGAGTGGTTGTGGCTGATGTAAGCAGCAGGAGCACGGCCGGGAAAGCGGAAATCAAAGCCGGCGATTTGATCAAGAGAATCGGTGACACAGACATCACGGACATGAATGACTTTCGGTCTGCMGTCGCTGAAATAGAGGATGGAGAAGCAGTCCTGTTTCTTATCCTCCGACAGGGCTACGCTAGATTTATCACTGTGGAAAACGACTAAATTTTACTGGATAAAAGATGTGAGAGAGGGGCCGTGAAGGTCCCTTTTTTACATCTTTTAAGTAGCTAATAGCCAAAATTATCGACACGGTATTTGATTGATTTTCACCCTACCCGTCGCTAACTTTCTCGACTGTAAAACAATACATTCTTCAAGATCCATAAAGAATAGAAAAGCCAATGCTTAAACCCGTAGAATCAAAAGTAGATTTCATCGCCCTTGAACACGAAATACTCGAGTTCTGGGAGAAGAACRAAATCTTCCAAAAGAGGGTGGACGCTAACCACGGMAATCCCAAATGGTCGTTCCTTGACGGTCCCATTACAGCCAATAATCCCATGGGTGTGCATCACGCCTGGGGCCGGACCTACAAGGATATCTTCCAACGCTACAAAGCAATGAAAGGGTTTGACCAGCGCTATCAAAACGGCTTTGACTGTCAGGGACTATGGGTCGAGGTAGAGGTGGAAAAACAGCTCGGCTTTAAGTCAAAAACCGATATAGAARAGTACGGCATTGAAAAATTTGTAGAAGCGTGTAAAGAACGRGTCCGCAAGTATTCCAAAATYCAAACTGATCAATCTATTCGTCTGGGCTACTGGATGGACTGGGACAATTCTTACTTCACYATGTCCGATGAGAATAATTACACCATTTGGCACTTTCTGAAAACCTGTCACGACCGAGGATGGATCTATAAAGGGAACGACGTCCTGCCGTGGTGCATTGACTGCGGCGCTGCGCTCAGTGAGCACGAAATCGCCACCGAAGGATATGTCGAAAGAACACATACAGCCATCTACATTCGCTTCCCTCTGATGAATGCGGAAAACGAATCGCTCCTCGTCTGGACTACCACGCCGTGGACACTCACATCTAATGTCTCTGCCGCTATAAAGTCAGATATGGACTATGTGAAAGTCAAACAAGGGGATGAATTTCTCTATCTGGCGGAAAATCGAGTGGAAATCYTAAAAGAAAAGGGTTCTTATGAGATAGTTGAAAAATTAAAAGGGAAGAAGCTGTTGAATCGCAGCTACGAAGGTCCTTTCGACTCATTCGAGGTTCAGCAGGGTGTGGAGCATAAAGTCATTGAGTGGGTTGATGTAAACGATGAAGAAGGAACCGGAATAGTTCACATCGCGCCGGGATGCGGGCATGAAGATTTTATTTTAGCCAAGGATCTGGACTTAGCCGTTATCGCACCGCTGGATGAATTCGGGACGTATCTGGAAGGCTTCGGTTGGCTCTCAGGAAAAAACATTCGGGATGTCAATCAGGAAATCTTCGACGATCTGAAGAGTAGAGGCAAACTCTTCAAGCGCGAGCAGTACACTCACCGCTATCCCATCTGCTGGCGGCATAAGTCAGATCTGGCTTTCCGCCTGGTAGATGAGTGGTTCATCTCCATGGATGAATTTCGCCATGACATCATGGAGATCACCCRACAGATTCAGTGGATCCCCAAGTGGGGAGAGGATCAGGAACTGGACTGGCTTCGGAATATGGACGACTGGATGATCTCCAAGAAGCGCTACTGGGGATTGGCACTCCCTATCTTCGAATGCGAAGAGTGCGGTAATGTCGCAGTAATAGGCAGTCGAGATGAGCTGAAGGAAAGAGTCGTGGAAGGGTGGGACGAATTCAAAGGTAACTCTCCCCATCGTCCGTGGGTGGATGCTGTAAAAATCAAATGCGACAAGTGCGGTGCAGTCGTTTCGCGGATCCCCGATGTAGGCAACCCGTGGCTCGATGCCGGGATTGTCCCATTCTCAACCATGGGTTATCTGGACAGACCTGACTATTGGAAAGAGTGGTTCCCTGCCGATTTCATCACGGAGAGCTTTCCCGGACAGTTCCGCAACTGGTTCTACTCACTCCTCGCCATGAGCGCCGCGCTGGAGAAGAAACCTCCGTTCAAGACTGTTTTGGGACACGCTTTGGTCAAAGATGAGAAAGGCGACGACATGCACAAGAGTGCCGGAAATGCCATCTGGTTCGAAGATGCTGCCGAAGAGATAGGTGTTGATGTTTTGCGATGGATGTTTACGGCTCAGAATCCGGAACATAATCTCCTTTTTGGTTATGGTGCGGCACGTGAAATCAGGAAACAGTTGATAACACTTTGGAATGTCTATTCCTTCTTTGTCACGTACGCCCGCCTGGATGAATTTGATCCTTCGACTGAGCCGGCAGAAAAGGACTTTACCAAACTCGATCACTGGGTCTCGGCTAGGTTAGGCCAGCTTATCTTACTGGCGGAGACTGCTTATGAATCGTATCATTTGAATCGTCTTATGAAGCAGGTTGTCCGTTTCCTGGATGATCTTTCTAACTGGTACGTCCGGCGAAATCGAAGGCGATTCTGGAAGAGCGAGAATGACAGTGATAAGGCAGCCGCTTATCAGACCCTTTATATTGCTCTGAAAGGAGTTTTAAAGGTACTTGCTCCGGTAATTCCTTTTGTTTCTGAGGCTATGTATCAAAACTTGGTACGCGGTTTAGAATCGGATGCTCCTGAGAGCATACATCTTTGCAGTTTTCCTGAGGTCGWACCTTCCGYCATTGATGAAGAGGTTATTCGTGATATCGATGCTGTCATTAAACTGGTGGAAATGGGGCGACATGCGAGGAATAAGGTTAATTTGAAAATCAGGCAGCCGTTGTCCAAATTGCAATACGCAGTCTCCGATGACGCACTGGCAAAAGCCTTTGATCAGAACGCCGGTGAAATCATGGATGAACTGAATGTTAAAAAAATTGAGAGAGTTTCATCTYCGGAAGAGATTATGAAATTTTCTCTGAAACCTAATTTTAAATCTTTGGGTGATAAATATGGAAACGAAMTYAATCAAATTAGGGATCTSCTGGCAGAGAYTGACTATGCTGAGGCARCKGAAARCTTGAGAGGTGAAGGCGTAATCAGTCTATCGAATAACGGYTCTGTTTAYGAACTTTCTGCTGAAGATGTCATAGTCCAGAAAGATGTCTTAGACGGTAAATCTGCGGTTTCTGAGAAACAGCTGACAGTAGCTGTGATCACTGAATTGACGGAAGAACTGATCCAAGAGGGTATTGTCCGAGACATGATTCGATCTGTTCAGAACATGAGAAAAGAGGCAGGTTTTAATGTGGAAGATCGTATTACGGTATTTTGTGATGCTGAAGATGATTTAAAAAAGGCACTCCAATCCTACGAGAACTATTTTTGTAATGAAGTTCTTGCCGTAAATTTATCATACAATAGCGCTGAATCGGAATTCAGCAAGAAAGTGGAAATAAGAGGTCAAAAAGTGAACTATGGAATTTCAAGATTTCAGAAGAATAGGGGTAATTAAAAATGGAACAAAAAAAATATACCAAAAAGAAACTGTCTGATTTTGAAAAAGTAATCCTCAAGTTGAGACAGAAAGCGTTGGAAGAAATGGGTGTAATMCGTGATAATTCTATTGATGATGCAGCGAATACTGATTCAATGGCTCGAGACTCGAACTATGCATACCATATGGCTGACGTAGGTACAGATGCCCARGAAAGAGAGAAAGCATTTCTTTGGCTCACCCGGGAGAAAAACTTTATTCGTTTTTTGGATGAAGCACTTGATCGTATAGCACTTGGYTCTTACGGAAGCTGCATAGTCTGTGGTGAACTGATACCGGWGGMACGATTGAAAGAAGTTCCTCATACTCAGCACTGTGTAGAGTGTAAAAACAAAGACAACCGCTAGTTTAATGAATGTTTTGGCCTGGTCGGGTTTGGTGCTGATCTTAGATCAGCTAACCAAGCAAGTAATCCGTAATAATCTAGAGTTACATGATTCTATCCAAGTCATAGGTAAAAATATTCTTATTACCTATGTAGAAAACCCCGGGATCGCCTTTGGAATAAACATTGAAGGCGGTTCACTATTATTTATGATAGCTTCCTTATTAGCTACTGCTCTGATTTTTCTTTATCTCTGGCGCTGGCGCAACGGGACTCTATTAATCAGAATTTCACTTGCTCTAATTTTGGGAGGAGCTTTCGGTAACCTCACTGATAGATTTCTTTATGGAAAGGTGGTTGATTTCATTCAGGTGGGTGYTGCAGGTTGGTATTGGCCTATATTTAACGTGGCAGATTCAGCTGTGACGATCGGCATGATCCTCTTCCTCTATTTGTCCTTTTTCAGACAAAATAAAGACGCGCCTGAGCTGGCCTGACAATGACAGTTCTCAAGCTCACTGCAGACCGTTCTGATGTTAGACTTGATCGGTATATTGCAGATGAAGTGGAAATCCTTTCACGGTCTAAAGCACAGTCTAACATTAAAGCCCATCATATTTTGGTAGATGGTGCTCCGGCAAAACCGAGCCTTCTCCTCAACGGAGGTGAACTTATTCAGATTGATCTGCAAGAAGATAAGGATATGGGATTGGAAYCGGAGGAGATGGACCTGGAAATTCTTTTTGAGGATGAAGATTTAGTAGCCATCAGTAAACCGGCGGGGATGGTGGTGCACCCCGGGGCTGGAAATTTCTCGGGAACGCTTGTAAATGGGCTTATTTATCACTTTAATAAACTTTCAGAACTGTACGGTTCCCAAAGGCCGGGGATTGTCCATAGATTGGATAAGGATACTTCCGGCGTATTGCTCATAGCAAAAAATGATTCTGTTCATATGAAACTTGCAAAGCAGTTTGCCGATCGAATGGTCACAAAAGTTTATTTGGCTCTTGTCTGGGGAACTCCGTCAGAAACAAAAGGAGTGATAACCGGCTCTTTAGAGCGGCATCCAAATGACCGTAAAAAGTTCACTGTCAGCRAWRAAGGTCGAMAAGCAGAGACTCWTTWTAGAGTGCTGGAATCTCTTGAGGATTTCTCTTTAATTGAATTGCGTCCCAAGACAGGTCGGACTCATCAACTGCGCGTTCATATGCAGCATATYGGTTATCCTATATTTGCAGATGATATTTACGGCGGTGGTTTGTCACACAGCCGAGGATTATCTCCTCAAATACGGAAGAATTTTGCTGCACTTCATAAGCTGATGCCAAGGCAGGCTCTGCATGCTCTTTCCATCAGTTTTGTCCATCCCGGGACWGGGCAAGAGATGGAAATTACGGCACCKCTTCCCGGTGATTTTCGAAAYGTTCTTGCTCAACTKGAGCCGATCAGTGCCTGATATRAAAGTCAGCTCGGTAGATGCATTTCTGGAATATCTTGAAAAGGAACGCGGCTATTCACRCCACTCAATCAGGAATTATCGAACGGATCTCTATACGTTCTGCAAATATCTGRACGATTWTAATAATGTAGGGATGAACGATTTTCGAAGTGTGAAAAAGACRGTTATCCGAAATTTYCTCGGSCACTTGATGGAAGAGGGTTTAGCCGATACAACTGTGGCTCGTCATCTTGCTTCTTTAAAGTCATTCTTCAAATATCTGATGAGAGCAGAAGAAATTTCAATGAATCCGGCTGCAAACGTAAAAAGCCCAAAAGTAAAAAGGAGCCTGCCCACTTTTCTGGAAGAAGCTGTYGTGGCTAAATTATTGGAAATGCCTGAAAAAGAGAAGTCATGGCTAGGGGGACGGGACAGCGCAATACTTGAACTGTTCTACAGTACAGGWATCCGWRTMAGYGAACTGGTGAATCTTTCTATTGGGGATGTGGATTTCGATGGGATGCTAATTCGAGTAATGGGTAAGAGGAGCAAGGAGCGGATAGTACCGTTTGGAAAACGTGCACATCATGCATTGAGAAGATATATAAAAGAGAGGGAAAACCGCTTAGGTTCTCTTGAGAAAAGTGACCCTCTGTTTATTTCCAATCGGCTGAAGCAAATTGCCACAAGAACAGTGCAAGATCGCCTTACATATTATCTCAACCAATTTGAGCKCTCAGAAGAAGGTGARAAATTCAGGGGAATAAAGTGGAGCCCTCATACACTTCGTCATGCGTTTGCTACCCATATGCTGGATAGAGGTGCTGATATCCGTGCTATCAAAGAATTGTTGGGACATGCTAGTCTATCCTCAACTCAGGTTTATACCCATCTGCAAGTCGAACAGATGAAGAAGGTTTTTGTTCAATCTCATCCTCACGCGTAAKGAGGTTATGCCCCCATGAATTTGCATAGTTTAGGTCTGAAAACAGTCGGAGACATTCATCGCAACGTTCCGCCTGAAGAACTTATCAAAACAGCCTTGAAGAGGGATGAAGGTGTTCTTGGTATGAATGGCGCTCTGATGGTTGATACCGGGAAATATACGGGAAGATCTCCAAAGGATAAATTTATTGTYGAGGAGACATCTACAAGAGACAACGTCTGGTGGGGATCGGTGAATCAGCCCGTATCTGCAGATGTTTTCGATGAGTTATATCAAAAAGTGATCGATTTTTACAACGCTAACGAAGATGGTTTAGGAGCATTCGTTTTTGACGGTTACTCCGGTGCCGAAGAGGATGTGGCTTTACCCATTCGGATGATCGCCAAAAAAGCGTGGCAAGCGCTCTTCGTAAACAACATGTTCATCCGACCTGAGCCGGAACAGTTGATAGATTTTGAGCCGCAATTTACAATAATCAACGCATCACCGGTTTTAGATGATGAATGGGAAAAGCATGGTCTTCATTCTGATACATTTATCCTTTTCAACCTGGAGAGAGGCATCGCCATTATTGGCGGATCTGAATACGGCGGCGAGATGAAGAAAGGCATCTTCTCAGTCATGCACTACTATCTTCCTCTTAAGGGAATTCTGACCATGCATTGTGCCGCCAATGTGGATCTGAGTGGTGACAATCCAGCACTCTTTTTCGGTCTCTCYGGCACTGGMAAGACCACCCTTTCTACCGATCCAAAACGCCTGCTGATTGGTGATGATGAGCACGGCTGGTCTGACAGCGGAATATTTAACCTCGAGGGAGGGTGCTACGCCAAGGCGATAAATCTAAGTAAGGAGCACGAGCCGGGAATCTGGGGAGCCATCAGACCCGGAGCTCTCTTGGAAAATTTAGTCTACGATGAGGTGACCCGGGTTGTGGACTTCGATGATTCCTCGAAGACGGAAAATACTCGTATTTGCTATCCGCTGGATCATATCGAAGAATCCCTGTATGCTCAGGGAAAGCCCAGYATTTCTGATCATCCAAATACTATTCTGTTCCTTTCCTGTGATGCGTATGGAGTTTTGCCRCCTGTSTCAAAACTTACACCGGAACAGGCTATGTATCATTTCATCAGCGGATACACGGCTAAAGTAGCGGGAACAGAACGGGGCATCACTGAGCCGCAGGCGACGTTTTCTCCGTGCTTCGGGGGTCCATTCCTGACACTCAATCCGCTGGTTTATGGTGAATTACTCAGGGAAAAGATGAGTCGCCATGACGCTAAAGTCTATCTCGTTAATACCGGCTGGAGTGGTGGATCTGCAATGTCAGGCGCTTCCCGCATGCCCCTTCCTGCTACAAGAGCTATGGTCACTGCAATACTGGATGGYAGTATTGAAAAGTCACAGTTTGTTGAGGAACAGGTTTTTGGATTGGAAATTCCTACTCAATTACGAGGTGTAGATTCGACTATCCTGAACCCTCGTGACACTTGGCAGGATAAAGAAGAATATGACCGGACAGCGGAGTTGCTGGTAAAGAAGTTTCGAGAAAATTTCGAACAGTATAATGATGAAGCTGGCGAGCTGCAAAAAGCAGGTCCTCAGTACAATGCTGAAATAGAGGAGGTGGTATGAAAGTTGAAATAACAGCCCGACATTTTAATCTACCCGAGAACGCTAAGGAGCACATTGAATCGAGACTTGAACGAATTGATAGATATATTAATAATCCCATAGGCTGTAAAGTGATTTTAGAGCATGAAAACAATATCCATGCTGCTGAAATTTCGCTTGCACTGTCAGGCAAGAACATCTTTGTAAAAGACTCTTCCGAAAACCTTCTAAAATCTTTTGACAGTGCATTTAATAAGCTCGTGGGGCGCGTGAAGAAATTTAAGGAAATTCGCACCAGTCACAATTAGCTTATAGTCTTTGAAAGTAATTATACCAGTAGCGGGTTTCGGTACTCGTCTTCGTCCTCACACCGAAATCCGTCAAAAGTGTCTATTGCCRGTAGCGGGTAAACCGGTTTTAGACCACATAATCGAACCGCTTATTTCTCAGGGATTTGATGAAATCGTCCTCATTACTGGACATCTTGAAGATCAGATAAAAAAATATGTCCGGCGGTTTGATGCTGAATTTACGTTTGCCCGTCAAGATGAGCAGAGGGGACTTGGACATGCCATATTTCAAGGTTTGGAACCGTCCGACGATCCTGTCCTCATTCAGCTTGGAGATGTCATATATAACTTGGATCTTACTGAATTCTGCCAATCTTCGACTCACAAAATTGCTGTAGATGAGGTTCCTGATCCGGAAAGGTTCGGTGTGGTTGAGATCGACAAAGAACGGATTACTCGCGTGGTTGAAAAACCGAAGAATCCTCACAGTAATTTGGCTATCGTTGGTCTTTACTTTATGACGAATCAGAAAGTGCTATATGATGCAATCTTACAGCTCATGGAGAACGAAATCACTACCAATAGTGAAATCCAGCTGGCTGATGCCTTTGAATGGATGATCGGAAAAGGAGAAGTTTTTCAGCATGCTAAGGTTTCAAAGTGGTTCGATTGCGGTATTCCTGAGACTTTTCTTTCAACAAATAAAGCGCTTCTCAAACCTTCCGGTCTTCAATTGGATGGTGTCGTGATTCATGAGCCTGTCTCTATCGGAACGGATTGCCGTATTGAGAGTTCTGTCATCGGTCCCAACGTGACTATCATGGATGGAGTGACAATCCTTAATAGTCAGGTAGAAGATTCTATTGTGTTGTGGAATGCCAAAGTTGAAAATGAAGATGTAGAACATGAGATTTTCTTTAAAGATTCCAGCGGATAACCACAGGATAAATCTGTTGGTTTTCCGAGGGGAAGTGGATTAACTTTATTTTTACTCCTGTTTAAAAAAATAAAGGTTGGGAAAGGAAATGAGTAGAAAAATATTCACGTCCGAATCGGTAACTGAAGGTCATCCAGACAAAATTTGTGATCAGATTTCCGATGCTATCCTAGACGATCTTCTCTGTCGTGATATTGAATCAAGAGTTGCCTGTGAAGTGTTGACGACTAMAGGCTTAGTACTTGTGGCTGGAGAGGTATCTACAGACGGCTACTCTGACATACCATCTGTAGTGAGAAAGACTCTTAAAAAAATCGGCTACACCAATCCAGAATACGGTCTCGATTATCAGGATTGCTCAGTACTCATTTCAGTCCACGAGCAGAGCGCGAATATCTCTATAGGTGTGACGCAGACAGAGGATCGAGAACAGGGTGCCGGCGATCAGGGACTCATGTTTGGTTATGCCAGCAATGAAACTGATGTCTTGATGCCGTTGCCAATCACACTCGCCCATAGGTTATCTAAGCGACTTGCAGATGTACGGAAGGAGGGCATCCTCCCCTGGACACGTCCTGATGGTAAATCACAAGTCTCTGTTCTATATGAGGATGATAGACCGGTTAGGGTTGATAAAGTTGTCATTGCCATTCAGCATGATCACGACGTGGATAATGAGAAAATCCACAATGAAATTGAGAAGGAGGTTATCTTACCAATTTGCGAAGATTGGCTTCATGAARACACACAGTTTTTGATTAACTCTACCGGAGTTTTTGAGAAAGGRGGACCGGAAGCTGATACCGGTCTCACGGGCAGGAAGATTATTGTGGACACTTACGGTGGAACCGGTCGYCATGGTGGGGGTGCTTTTTCAGGAAAGGATCCCAGCAAAGTGGATAGATCAGCGTCTTATATGGCCCGTTACATTGCTAAAAATCTGGTGGCGGCAGAGTTAGTTGAACGATGCGAAATTCAGTTTGCTTACTCCATCGGAGAGGCAAATCCTGTGTCGCTGAATGTGAACTCATTCGGTACAGGTTCACTGCAGGATGATGAACTGGAGAAGATAATTCGAGATAACTTCCCCCTAAAACCAAGAGAGATTATAGATTATCTGGATTTGAAGAATCCTATCTATTGTCCCACGGCAGCTTATGGCCACTTCGGACGTAAGCCGGAGACGGGAATTGTTGAGTGGCAGGAGAATGGAAAAACGTTAACAGCAGAACATAACTTCTTTACGTGGGAAAAAACGGATAAAGCGGAATCATTAAAATGATAGTAAAATGGAGATTTAAATGACTGATTGTAATATAGCTGATGTAGGATTAGCAGCTGAAGGAAAACGGCGAATATTATGGGCAGATAGAAATATGCCTGTACTTACCTCAATTCGTGAACGATTCTCTGATGAACTGCCGTTGAAGGGTATTCGCCTCTCTGCATGTCTCCATGTAACTGCTGAGACAGCCAATCTGATGCGGACACTTAAGGCCGGCGGTGCTGATGTTCTTCTTTGTGCATCTAACCCTCTTTCCACRCAGGATGATGTGGCGGCCTCTCTCGTAGAGGATTTTGGCATCAAGACGTATGCGGTTAATGGCGAGGAGAGAGAKATATATTACGATCACATCCGAGCTGCACTGGATTTTAAACCGCAGATTACTCTGGATGATGGTGCCGATCTGGTCAGTACACTCCACGCGGACTATCCTGACGATATTTCGGGAGTACGCTGCAGCATGGAGGAGACYACCACAGGCGTCATCCGCTTGAAAGCAATGGAAAAAGATGGAGCACTGAAGATACCGGTCGTAGCGGTAAACGACGCTGATACCAAACACCTCTTCGATAATCAGTAYGGGACAGGCCAATCCACTGTAGATGGGATTATTCGCGCTACAGATGTTCTGCTTGCCGGGAAGACCTTTGTGATTGGCGGATACGGTATGTGTGGACGTGGACTTGCCAATCGAGCCCGAGGAATGGGTGCTCATGTGGTCGTGACGGAAGTTGAACCGGTGAGCGCTCTACAGGCTGTAATGGATGGATTCAAGGTCATGTCAATGGATGAAGCAGCTGTCATTGGTGATATTTTCTGTACGGTTACAGGTAATACCACAGTATTGACTACTCAGCATTTCGAGAAGATGAAAAATGGTGCACTTGTTGCTAATTCTGGTCATTTCAATGTAGAAATTGACATTGAAGGGTTGGAGGAGCTCGCCAGCAAAGTCAACCGGAATGTTCGTAATTATGTGGATGAATATCTGTTTTCTGATGGCCGTAGTATTTATCTGTTGGGTGAAGGACGCCTTATCAATCTGGTAGCTGCCGAGGGACACCCTGCCGATGTTATGGATATGAGTTTTGCCCTCCAGTCTCTCATGGCAGAATACAGCGTTCAAAATGATYTGACACCTRAAGTTCATTCAGTACCCCGGGAGATTGATAAGCTTGTTGCCAGCCTAAAATTGCAGACTATGGGCATCRAGATTGATACTTTGACGGATGAACAAGAGACTTATTTAAATTCGTGGGAGGAGGGAACCTAACCTGAAGAATTCGCCACGAAGACACGAAGACACTAAGAAGTATTGATAATAAGGAAATTAGAGATGATGTGGGAATATGAATTCCTGAATAGAAATTGTATAATCAATTATTTMWTKRMWKCYAYTRCTWKKGNNTTYYWTWRTTCCTTTGTGCTTTTGTGGCTGATGTATTAATGAACCTAAAACAGCTCTGAAAACAGTATGAAGCGGAGAGTCACCCTTCTCACCCTTTTTCTTCTCTGGCTAAATGCCGGATGCGATTTCCAAGACATCTCCGAATTCGAAATACCTACCTGGAACGTCACCCTTACTATTCCCTTACTGCATGAATGGTATCCTCTATCCAATATAGTGGATGACTCTGTCATCCAGTCCAGCGGAGACAGTATCTTCATTGAGTTCGGTGGTGAATTGCCAAAGGACTCCATTAATGCCGATTATCTGCAAATCCCTCTCGAGTTGAGTGTCGGTTTCTCAGACACTACTGTAGGTCCCTCTGCCAGTGATATTTTCAGCGGTTATACGTTTACTATATCTGATACGATTCCGATTGGTGAGACCATGGAGTCAATGAGCGTCATAAATTGGGCAGCCGTTCCACCGGCGGCGGTTCAGTTTCCATCTGCCTCAATACAGAAAATAGATGGTCAATCATGGAATTTGGTGGCGGATGCTATCGAGCAGACTCTTGGGCAAACCGAGTTTGATACTACATTATTTGATCCTGATGAGTTATTTGCCGAGACTCCTTTTATTTCCGAAATCATAGGTATTTTTATGGGGGGGGATGCAGGTGATAACTATTTCCAGTCCGTTTACGAAAATATTGATCTACCTGTGAATATTGACAGTACCTGGGCACTTCTTTTATCAGGTGTTGATACTCTCGCTGCTCATGATACAACAGGACTCACTGGTGGAGATAGCCAAGACAAATCAACCTCTCTCGTTGATCAAGCATTGGGAGAAGCCATCGGTTTCAATTTCGGCTTTACTCTGCAAAGAGTGGCAGATAGTGATACGTTAACCATTCCCGCTGGAGATGAACTGAATATGCTAATGGGGATCAGTTTAGGGATTCAAGATTTAGATTATGCACGGGTGGTGGTAATAGAAGCATCCCTCATGGATCCAGATGATATGGAACCCATATCATTTGATCAGGCYARTATCSAAGCAGAAGACTGYGYCGTSAGYGGAGTTTACGGCGGYAGCTTTGCTGATGGWACCAGTAATGTACCKAAGGTGAATGTTATCGGWGTATCGGATGTTTTYAGCACSTTTCCATTCAGTATCAATTTTGGCATTGAATTCGAGAATTTCGTTGATCCTAACGATAGTTCGTTATCGTTTGAACATACGCTTGATGCTACACCTTGGGAAGATGAGCAGAAACTGGACGGTTGGTCGTTTCTCAACCCGGATAATCCCGACCCCCAAAATCCGACCATACCGCTTGATTCACTCATAATCATTCCTACAGTGACCACAGCAGCCGGGACGGTGGATGTAAATTTGGACGGATCCGAATGGATTTTCTCACTGGGAGTTGATGTCTATCCTCTGGAGTTTGGGAGTTTGATGGCAGATCTCGATTGTACTTTTCCACCTCTGACTCAAAACATTGATAACATTCCGCAGGGATTTACCGGAATGTCATTCGGTGAGGTAATTCTGGAATTCACCATGTTTAACCAGATTAGATTGCCGCTGAGTCTGAATCTGGATTTAATAGGCGTTGGAAGTACCGGAGATTCCGTACAGGTAATCGTAGATGCGACTTTGGGTGTACCTGCAGTTGTGGGCGATACCGCTAAGACACTCCTGAGGCTTAGCAGCATCGGCACTGTTGTTCAGATTTACGACAGCGTTAGTGACTCGCTGCCGTCATCAGCAGATACTATTTCTGCCGCAGGTGGCGAGACCAATACAATAGTTGATCTTATGGCGCTGAATCCAAGTCAGATGATCGTAGATGCAACTGCCGGTATTGAAGGCTTTGGTTCGCTGGATCAGAATGCCGCCTTCTGGGGAGAGTATAACCTGATTGCGCCGTTCAGTGTTATCTTGGATACGATTACATTTGTCCCGGTGACGTCAACTCCTGTGACAGAAATGGATCACGAGACTCGCAATCAGTTCCGTGCCTCTGTTAAAGGGGCATCCATGACAACAAGGATCATAAACGGTTTGCCCATAAGTGGAGAAATGGCCATAATTTTCTCGGATCGTGATCTCTTTCCGCTGGATCGGAAAGCAGAGACACTTCAAGCTATTGCGGACAGTTTACAGTGGTTAGACTCACTCTATGTGGTAAAATCTTGCACCACACTCAAACCTTCAAACGACGATATGTATATTTTTAATGTGATGAATGATTCCAGCGACTGCATAGAGGGAGTAGCATATCTCATTCGCGGCGTACAAGGTTCCCGGGATACTGTCTATTCATTTGTAGACACCCTGCTGAAGATAGTGCTGCCGACGCCGGAGGAATTTTACGGTGTAGGCGATCCCGATGGCAGTCCGGGAATGGTGAAAATACCGGGTGATACAGTTGTGGTGAGTGAGATTGACTCCAATAAAATCACTATGCTTTCGTCACTGGGARATCACTATATCAACAATATGACCAGGTTCTACGGAACAGAGGGTCAAGCGGTATTTTTCTCCACTCGCGATACACTTGAAATTCTGTCATATATTTCGTTTACACTACAGAGTACGGGTATGCTTGAGGAAGCTCAGGATGAACTCGTGATTACTTATCCTAACGGCAATGAAACATTAGTTCAGGACAGCACTATTGTCATCAGATGGCGCTCACTTGGAGATGAAGTAAGCAGTCAGAATGTGGAATTATTTATTTCGCATCTGGAAGTACCGGATATCGCTCAGGATGAAGACTGGGAGTCTATCAGTGGAGGTGCTATCAGCAATGCTGACTCCATGATTTGGACGCCGGGAGCAGCAGATGTGGATGACATCCTCTGGTTAAAAATGTGYAATGAAGATGGTTCACTGTGTGACCAAAGTGGATGGCATTTTGAAATTACCTCAAGCGGCGGACGAATGGTTTCCCGGCCACCGAGAAAATATGATGAGATCAGTCCAGCTGTAAATAAAAATCCCWTAAGCGGTAATAGATGAAATACGGCAGAATTATAATCGCGTGTTTAATTGGAACCCAACTGCTTTTTGGWCAGGCGAAGCGCGATCCTCGCATGGTTTCAATGGCCGGTGCTTACACGACTCTGGCTGACGGCATCTACTCAGTAGGAGTCAACCCTGCCAACCTTGCCTTTCAGCAYGGTAAACCGTTTATGCTGCAGTTGGGTACTYTCAATTTTGGTTTTGTGAAYAACTATCTCTCTCTGGAAAATTATACTGGCTTAAGCGGTGCCAATCTGGAAGCGAACAATCAGGAAAAGAAAAAAGAGATTTACGATGAAATCGGTGATGCATTAAGGTTTACCACAGATATTCATGTAGGATTACCTGTTCTGAATTACACTTCTGGCAATATGGCTTTTACCAGCGATATGATAATAGTGGGCGACATTGGATTACCAATTGATATGTTCTATCTGATGCTTGAYGGAAACCCTGTTGATAGGCCTCTTGACTTGACGATACAGTATGAGGTTATGGGCTTGGCAGAATACGGGTTTTCTTTTGCGGTTCCCTACGAGAAATTTTCCTGGGGTATCACCTTGAAGTATTTACAGGGGCTTTTTTATCTGGGGATTGATCCTGATTCYAGTTTTACTAATGTTTACACAGATACTCTCAATGTGGCATTTTATGGTGATGGTCGTTATTTTATTCGCCAAGGTATCGGTGGCAATGGRTACGGCCTGGATTTGGGATTTACCACGTATGATATAAACGGTTGGAAAGTGGGTATCTCACTAATCAACGCTTTAGGGACCATATATTGGAATCGTCCATCAGGGATGAAAGATCTTCTCGGAATTGATGAGAATAACGGCCTTTTCACTTGGGGAGGTCAGGAAGTTCTTGAGGGACAGGCCATGGTGTATGAATTTACTATTGACAGTGTAAATGGTATCGGATTGATGGAAAATTCATTCGAAGACAATTTTAATTCCACTAAGTCTGTGGTAGCAGATACGATTGACGGAGGAGACCCGAGACCGTTCACCATTAGGTACCCGTCACTTTTCCGGATCGGTATTCAAAAACAGGTAGATCCTGACTTTTTAATTGTTAGTGATATGGTAGCAGGTTTCCAGGATCGTCTGTTCGTTCAGCGGAAATGGAAGTGGTCTATCGGTGTAAAGTTTACCCGTTTCCCAGGTTTTCCTCTACGTCTAGGATATAGTTGGGGAGGTAAAGACTTCAAACAGCTTGGATTAGGAATAGGTATCCACAAGGGTCCTATAATGTTTGACTTTGGACTGGCTTTTCGCAACGGTATTTGGCTTCACAGCATGAAAGGACTGGCACTCTCATTCGGAGTCAGCTTTACTGGATTGGGCGGTCGAAATGGCGGAGACGATGAGCCGGGAGGAGAACTATTTCCGGACGAAGAAGAGTAAAAGTATTCCGCCTATAGCGAATACAATATTCCCCAGCCAAGCAGATAACACTGGATCCATCACTCCATTATAACCCAACGTTTGACCGAAGCGGATAAACGCATAATAACCGAAGATTACAAATATACTCATTCCAGCACCAAACGCGAGTCCTCCCTGAGGGCGAGATGCAACCATTGGAACTGCGAAGAGTACGATAATCAGGTTGATGAAAGCGAATGATATTTTACCGTGTAGATTGACTTCCCATCGTCTGTTATCCACTCCACTTATTGCAAGTTCATTAACAAATAGTTGAAGTTCACTGAAGCTCATCTCTTCCGGTGAAATAGCTTCTCGGCTGATATCACTCGGTTCGAAACCAATAACAAGAGTTGTATCTCCAGTTGAATGAGAAACTTCTGTCTCTTCACCATCGGAATTAAATGAACGAATAGCATAATTCATTATTTGCCAAGAGCCGTTCTCTTTTTGCCAATACATCCGCTTTGCATCGATCCTTTTTTGGAGTTTACCCTCAGTTAGGAATTGCATATTCACACCGTACGCTCTTTTACGACTTGATTGATAACGTTCAATTCCAATGACAAAGTTAGATTTTTGAAGAATGATATTATTCCTTCGTTCCCTGTAGTGCTTGTTTCGCGTTTTTCCCAAATACTCCTTTTCTATAGCACGACGAGCCTGATTACCACTCGTTACTAGGTTGTCCTCCCAATAGAATGATCCGGCACTCACCAAAACAGCACAGAGCAGAAGGGGAATGGATATTCTGTAAAGTGAAATACCGCTCGATTTCATTGCTGTCAACTCGTTGCGTTTAGAAAGAATTCCGATTGTGAAAATAGCAGCAACAAGAACTGCCATGGGGAGACCGATATTAAGAAACCACGGTAAAGAGTGAAGATAGTATTGCAAGATAATTTCTCTGGGGACTTCGGAATCTATAAACTTGTCCATGTTTTCTACTAGATCTACAACAAGGAAGATGCCCACGAACGCGATTAAGGCGAATGCGAGCGTTTGAATGAACCTCTGGATTAAATATGCATCTATTCGTTTAATCATTTGCAGTTTTTTACTTGATTGAAGCTGTGGTGTTCCTATTTAGACCATCGGAATATACAGATGATAGATTTTCTCCGCACGAGTCAAAAAAGTGTTACAAACTTCAGAATTCCATGGGGTATATTGTAATCTCCTAATAATTAAACTGTCGGCTAAAGGAGAAGCGACGGTTTTGGTAATTGATTTTTGAAATTAATGCAGAAACTAAATAATATTTTAGAAACCCTTTCAGGCTTCATGTGGGATTATCCCGTTTTATGGTTAATGCTGGGTGGTGGTTTTTTCTTTACTTTGTTCTCGAGACTGTTACCCTTTAGATATTTACGGCACTCGATAAATATTTTAAGAGGAAAGTATGATTCTGAATCTGACCCTGGTCAAATAACCCATTTTCAGGCACTCTCCAGTGCATTAGCGAGTACGGTGGGAATGGGAAACATTGCTGGTGTAGCTGTAGCAATTCACACCGGCGGACCGGGAGCCATTTTCTGGATGTGGGTTAGCGCCATCATCGGTATGGCTACAAAGTTCTTTACCTGCACTCTTGCCATCATGTATCGGGGAAAGGACGACAGTGGAGAAATCCAGGGTGGTCCTATGTATTATATTGAAGTAGGACTGGGAAAAAGATTTAAACCACTGGCAATTTTTTTCAGTATCGCTGGTCTGTTTGGTTGTCTCACTTTCTTTCARGCCAATCAGTTATCACAATTGATAAGGGACTTTCTTTATACACCTATGGAGCTATTTTCTACTAATCCATCAACAGGAAATGCTGTGACGGGTATTATAATTGCAGCAGTTGTCGGGTTGGTAGTATTTGGCGGTATTCAACGCATTGCTCATGTAGCTTCCCGGCTTGTCCCGTTTATGGTAAGTGTCTATTTACTGGCAGCAATTATGGTTTTGTCATCACATATCTCAGAGATTCCATCCCTGGTTAGATTAATTATTCATGATGCTTTTACCGGAGAGGCTGTTCTAGGCGGAGCTGTGGGAGCGGTGATTGCCACAGGTATTCGCCGTGCGGCTTTTTCAAATGAAGCAGGCATCGGCACAGAAGCCATGGCTCACGGTGCTGCTAAGACTACAGAACCTGTACGCGAAGGATTGGTAGCTATGCTCGGYCCACTWATTGATACYATTATAGTTTGCAGTGTTACTGCTCTTGTGATTCTCACCTCAGGGATGTGGCAGGCAGGCTTTGAAATAACTGAAGAAGAGATCATACCGGCTGGCAATACAGTTATTCTGGAAATAGGTRACATACAAGAGCTCAGTTCKCCTGATGAAAAGTGGGTGGGACTGGAATTTGAAATTCATGAACCATCTGATAATCCGTCAGCATCTAAGAAAACTGTCACTGTTCTCTCTRTCCAGGGTGACAACAAAGTGCAATTGGAAAATACAAGTGAGGACGAGATTATTGTAACTGGAGAGTCATGGTTTCATCTGAATGTTAACGGTGTTTCTTTGACGACACTGTCATTTGATAAAGAGCTTGGTGTTGCCGGTAAAATATTGATTATTATTGCTGTGCTGACGTTCAGCTTATCTACCATGTTTGGATACTCCTATTATGGACGTAAGTGTGCAGGTTACCTTTTTGGTGTTCGCTGGAAGCCGGCCTACAATTGGGTATACGTTCTGGCAATTGTGGTTGCCTCCATGGTTAAGATAGATTTAGCTATTAATTTCATTGATTTGATGTTTGCTTTCATGGCGATTCCTACTGTGATCTCTACTTTGATTCTTGCCCCAAGAGTAATGAAAGCCGCAAGAAAGTATTTTCATCAGTTGGAGAGTTAGGRAGCGAAGATGGTTARAAGAAGGATGNTNTCTACRGCATTTTTGTGAGATAAATYCGTCGGAGGCGACTGGGTGCAGCCAGCAGAACTTTTGCACGGAATTTCCCAAGATTCAACGATTCACCAGCCCTTGGAATTCTACCAAGTGAAGAAATAACAAATCCTCCTATGGTTTCATAATTCCCTTTAGGAATGTAATAACCAAAACTTTTTAAATCGTCAATCTCTACCAAGGAGTCTACAACCAAACCGCCACCCTTTACGTGGGAAATATTCTTTCCTGCTTCGTCAAAGATGTCTTCGAAATCACCAAACAGTTCCTCAACGAGATCTTCGATTGTGACCATCCCCACTGTTTTTCCACTTGAACCAGTGATGATAGCAATAGTGGAAGAATGTTGCTTTAACTTTTCAAGGGTCGAGCTGGCGGTTCGTTTTTCAGAAATAAACATGGGCTTTTTCATGATTGCCTTGAGGGAACTCGGCTTGGTGAAAAGATCGTGGAGAAAAATGACTCCTAAGATATTATCCGGAGATCCGTCATGTACAGGGAGTTTGGAAAAACCTGTGTCAGAAAGAACTGCTGCTGCATCTTCTAAAGTAGAATCAGTAGTTATGGAAACAATATCAGAAAGGGGAGTCATGGTTTCTATTACCGGTCTGCTGCCAAACTCGAAGATGTTCGTAATCATCTCCTTTTCATCCGATTCAAGCTCCTCGCCTACTTCTTTTTCTTCAAAAAGTACCTTCAGTTCTTCTCGAGTAAACATGCTTGTCTTAACAGATTTTTTGGGAGTCAGAAKACGAGAATACATCTTTATGAGCTTAACGAACGGTGCGAGGAAAAACTCAATGAGTCGCATCAATGGAGTGACTCCCAGTGCAAGAGAATTAGCATGCTCTCGAAAGAGGACTTTTGGAATGATTTCTCCGAAGATAAGAATTACGGCTGTGATAATGAGCATTGTAGCTGTCATACCGGTACCTGCATTTATTARCGCYACCGTCGCGAAGGAAGAGGTAAGAACGTTTGCCACGTTTGTTCCAATGAGTACTGTGGTGAGGTAGCGCTCCGGYTCAGCTAGAAGTCTAAGTGTTCGCCCGGCTGAGCGGTGACCTTGCTTCTGCCACACCTCCATCTGAAGGGGATTTGCCTGGATAAAGGCGATTTCCGTCCCGCTGAAGAAAGCGGAGAGGACAAGTCCTGTGAGGGCTACAATTGGTTCAATCATCATAATTATAATATTAATTTAGTTCATAGTAGTAAATGAAATCAACATACTCAAGAATATTATTGAGCCAATCTATTTCCCTCCTTACTCTTACTTCCGTAACTTTATCGACTTCTATGACTGAAAAGCTGGACAGAGAACAACTTTCCACCGAACAGCAGAA
>NVVH01000030.1 GCA_002402135.1 Fidelibacterota bacterium
AACGGCCCCACCCCGCATCTGGACGGTAAGCATACTGTTTTTGGAAAAGTCACTGAAGGCTTGGAAGTTGTCAATGAAATTAAACAGGATGATGTAATGGAAAAAGTTTTGGTGCTTCAAAAACGCGATCATGTTTATGAAGTAGAAACTCTTTAAGGGCTGATGAAAATTAGACTGACCTGAAGATGCTGAAAAAGATAGGGTAATTTCATACATTAAGTTAAATGTTAAACAAACATACGGTGCTATAGGTATGGACGACCCAGCTACATTAAGAATGATGGAAGAAGAAGAACTAAAATCATTAAAGCAATTAACAGAAATAAAAAATCGAAAACTGCTTGATTCTGTAATTGCAACCTATTGTGAGATTGGAATGTGTAACTATTCTACCATTTTAATGATGTATCAAGAACAACTGAAAGCATCGAAAAAAGAATTAACATGGTAATTAAAATATTGTTAAAAACAATAAACCAAAATGGAATCTCAAGCTATTGGCACAGTTTTGTAAGAATTGTTGAATGGCTGGCTAACCCCCACTCTACCCCATCCTTTGGCGGAACAGGCAGACGAGATGTGATGGTGGATTTTGAATTATGGATGAATTAAACATCCAACATCAAAAATCAATCATCAGAAATGCCGGTGGGTTAATTCTTTGATACTACAGTAGCTGCTGATGGTTAAAATAATTTTCACATTCTTGATTTTATTTCACTTTTCTCTTGGCGATGACGGCGAACAGATCAATTTCACCAGTGCCAATCCATTTTCCTTCTATCATATTATTACTGATTTGGAAAACCAGGATCCCCATGAAGTTCACGGTATTCTCCGTTTTCCGGAAGGAGTTGAGCGGCAAAATTTACCATTGGTTATGGGCATAGCCGGAAGCAAAGGTTGGGCCGATCATCAACTGGAGTACTTATCCATGTACAGAGAGATGGGAGTGGCCACCTTCGAATTACAGAGCTTTGCCAGCCGAAGTATAAAATCCACGGTGGGCAGTCAGGTAGACGTTACCACAGCCATGATGATTTTGGACGCTTACCGTGCCTTGGACAGATTAATTAAAGATTCTCGCATAAATCCCCAACGTATTGCCATAACCGGTTGGAGTCTGGGAGGCGGAGTTTCACTTTTTTCTGCCTGGCAGCCGTTGAAAGATGCCATCTCTCCGAAAGGGAGTTTTTCTGCTCATTTACCCATCTACCCACCTTGTATCATAACGCCTGAAAATATGGAATTCACCGATGCGCCCATACATATCCTGATTGGTGAACTGGATAATTGGGTTCCTGCTGCCGCTTGCGAAGATCTTGTGGCTCAAATGCAGTCAGTGGGTGTGGATATAGGTATTACAGTTTATCCGGATGCCCATCACGGATTTGATCGTGAAGGACCGTTAGTGGTTGAGGAAGATGGTTACGCCTTATCAGACTGCCGTTTCCGAATGCGCGCTGACGGAGCCGTCTTGATGAATTTTTTGGATATTCCCATGACCAAGCCACATCTTCAAAAATTGGCGTTGGCTTTTTGCGCTGATCGCGGACCTACGCTTGGTGGTAATCCTGAAGCTCGAAAAGCATCATTTGATTTTGCCAAATCCTTTATGACCGAACATTTGCTAAATAATATAAAGTAATTAGAAAATTACAAAACCACTTCAACAATAACTTTTACTGTCTCCCCCGAATTTCATCAAGCCTCTGCCATGTTTCTTCACCTGCAAGAAGTCGCTCCAAAGGGTCGTCGCCTAAAACAGATTTCTGGAAAATTTCCGGAACATCTTCGAGCGTAACCTTCGTGTACCAGTAACCTTCAGGATAGACGACTACAGTGGCTCCCAGTTCGCAGGCATCCAGGCAACCTGATTTGTTGGCTCTCACCTCCCCTTTCAAGCCGTGTTCGGCTATTAGTTTCACGAATGCCATGCGGATATCCTTTCCGCCTTTGGCGGAACAGCACCCCTTGGGACTATCCGGTGACCGCTCGTTTATGCAGACAAAAATATGTTTCTCGTATAGACGGGAGCTCATTCTGGTCTCAGGACGATTTTACCCGCCTGTTGATTTTCTTCCAGATAACGATGCGCTTCCTGAATTTTAGTCATGGGGAACACTTTATCCACCACCGGTCGAACTTTCCTCTCTGCCATCCATTGGACGATTTCATGGAATCCGCTAACACCTCCCATGGTGGATCCCATGATAGATTGCTGTTTGCTGAATAGATGGCGAAGATCAACTTCCACTTTCGGTCCGGTTGTTGCGCCGCACGTCACCAATCGTCCTCCCAGCGCCAAGGATCGCAAGCTGTCCGCCCAAGTAGCGTGTCCCACATGCTCAAATACGATGTCTGCCCCTGCACCGCTAGTGATCTCTTTCACTCGCTGATAGATGCTCTCTTCGCGATAGGAAATCAGATGATCTACTCCAAGCTCCCGGCACAGTTCCAGCTTCCGCTCGTCCCCAGCCACAGCGATGATGATACAGTCAAACAGCTTGGCGATCTGGATAGCGGCACTGCCTACACCTGACGCTCCACCCAAGATCAGAACCGTTTCACCAGACTGTATCCCAGCCCGGCGAATGAGCATGGCGTGGGCGGTCAAGAAGACCAAGGGAAATGCGGCAGCTTCCTCAAACGTTAAATGAGACGGTTTTCGTGCCAGGTTATTCGAATGGACTGCAATCAGCTCACATTGAGTGCCGTCCTCGGACTCGCCTAAAATTCCGTATTGCGAGCAGTAATTCTCCTGTCCGGTTTTGCATCTATCGCACTCACCGCAATAGGTACCAGGCTGGATGATCACTTCGTCGCCGATCTGCCAATTTTCTACATTCGCGCCCACTTCTGCAACAACGCCACTGCCATCACTACCCATTATCACTGGGAATGGAACTCCCGGGAGTCCGCTCCTGACCCAGATGTCGAGATGATTCATGGCTGCAGCTTTGATCTCCACCAAAACTTCATTATCGCCGTATGATGGATCGATTACATCTTCCCATCGTAAAACTTCAGGTCCGCCGTGTTTATGGATACGGACAGCTTTCATGATGATTTCGAGAACAATATTTTATCAAGAGTGAACTTCCCCGGGCCGGCGATGAAAAGAGCAGAAACGATCACGCCAAACTGAATGGCATCAGCGGGACTCCCTTTTCCTGATGTGACATGAAACAATACAGCAAAAACCATTGTGAAAAATATCAACAGAGCAGCGGGACGAAAGAATAGTCCGATTACCAGACATATGCCGCCCACAAATTCTGCAAAGGCAGCCATGAATCCCCAGAAAGGGAGAAAAAAGTCGACACCAATGCTTCCCATTCCAGTCGCACCCAATGCTGCCCATTCCATGGTGCCGCCAAACATCTTTGGATATCCATGAAATATAAAAACGATACCAATACAACCACGAATCAGTAAAAGTCCTAAATTCTGATATTCKGGGAATCCTAAATTAGCTATCAGTTTTACTCTSTTCATTCTCATCCTCCGACAAATCTTGAAATTCMGCATCACGAATATCTTSTTCTTCAACTCCCAAGTTCTTTTTGATACTGCTCGATTCCTTGGAATTAATTCTTTTATTGTCTGGAAATATGAATTTCAGAAATTCATATGCAGCATATGCAATTGCCGCAATTAGAATAAGACGAAGGAACATTACAAATGTGTAGCTGGATTATAGAATTTGGTACCGCTAACCGGCTGGCGAATATATCGTATTACCTCTTCTAAATCTTTCTCGTTATTAACAAAATCGATGTCGTTGGTATTGATGATCAATAAAGGACTCGACTCATAGCGGAAAAAGAATTCGTTATAAACTTGTGTAAGAGCATCAATATAGTCACTTGAGATGGCGTCCTCAAAATCTCGTTGGCGGGATCGAATGCGGTTCATCAAGGTACCTGTATCAGCCTGTAGATAGATCACGAGGTCAGGAGGTATTACATTYCTTTGAAGAAGATTTGCCACTGAATCGTAAAGAGTTATTTCATTATCATCAAGATTCARSGAGGCAAACAGTCTGTCTTTCTCAAACATGTAGTCGGTAATAACCAACTTGTGGAACATGTCTGTCTGGCGAGTTTCMTGCTGCTGTCTATAACGACTCAAAAGAAAAAATAGCTGTGTCTGGAAAGCATATCGTTCCGGGTCTCGGTAAAAATCTGTTAAAAAGGGATTTTCCTCAAATTTTTCCAAAACCAGTTTAGCATCAAGACGATCRCCCARCAAATTAGCCAGACTCGTTTTGCCTACGCCGATGACACCTTCGATAGCAACTGAGTATAGATTTTTCAAGCCAGCACCTCTGATTCCAAGAGTTCCACTCGAGAGCGATCTCCACAGCGATTGAGTGCTTCTGCCGACGTAAAACCTGTATCAGGGCAGATAAAGTTCGGAGCAATTTCCGCCAACGGCTCCAATACAAACCGACGATTCATATATCGAGGGTGAGGGATTCTAAGGGTATTTGTATCCAATTGAACATCACCATAAAAGATGATATCAATGTCCAGCGTGCGAGGAGCATTTTTCTTCCCGCTTCGAATTCTGCCAGACTGCTCTTCAATTTCCAGACAAACTGCCAGAAGTGATTCCGGATTAAGATTGGTAAACAATTCTACGGYGCAATTGATAAAATCCGACTGCCCGGTAGCATCAACAGGTTCTGTTTGATATAAAGCCGACAGTCGTTCTACCGAGATCAACGGGTGATTGCGCATTTTGTTCAATGCAGAGTGAATCTGACTGGCTGGGTCGCCAAGATTTGATCCTAGGCTGAGAAATGCCTGGATCGGTTCAGTCATTCGAGCTTCTCTCGATCTCTACTTCCACACTGCCGATAACACCTTTTACTGGCGCGTGCGGTTTCCGGACGTTTACTTTCACAGCGTCGACAGAAAACTCTGCCAAAATGGTATCTGCAATCTCCTCGGCAAGAGATTCTAAAAGAAAGTGTTTTTTTGTAGTAACTGCTTCATGCACTTTTGCATAGACATCAGAATAATCAATGGTATCCTTAAGATGATCTGACTGAGCTGCATTATGGATGGTAGTTCTAAGCTCCAAATCAACTTCGAAAGTACCTCCGTGGGATTGCTCGGATTCATCCGCACCGTGGTAACCGTAAAACAACATCTGATTCAGTCTTATCTTTCCCATTTCATGCTCCGTGTATGATGGATGAATTTAGTCGAGAGCGTACGGATAGTCAAGATTGATAGATTGTTAAATGTATATAAAAACAAAAGCCCTTCTGCCGTAAGGCAAAAGGGCTTTCCATTTTCGGAATATTCCAAATTTACATCATTCCGCCCATACCGCCCATGCCGGGATCAGGCATGCCTGGCATCGCTTCCTTYTCAGGRATATCAGCTATGATAGCTTCCGTTGTCAGCATGAGTCCTGCAATAGAGGCTGCGTTTTCCACAGCAACTCGCGTCACTTTGGTCGGATCAATAACGCCAGCGTCAATCATATTTACATACTCTTCCTTATTGGCGTCAAAACCGAAGTCGCCTTTGCCCTCTAAGATTTTTTGAATCACGATTGACGGTTCATGTCCTGCGTTGGCAGCTATCTGCCGAACAGGCTCCTCAAGTGAACGCATGACGATTCTAACTCCTATCATCTTATCATCAGAGATTTTCATCTTTTTCAGCTTAGGTATAGCCCTTAGTAATGCGACTCCTCCACCAGGGATAATCCCTTCCTCAACTGCAGCTCTAGTGGCGTGAAGGGCATCTTCAACGCGTGCTTTCTTTTCCTTCATCTCAATTTCTGTAGCTGCACCGATATGCAGAACTGCTACACCGCCGGAGAGTTTTGCAAGACGCTCCTGCAGCTTTTCTTTGTCGTAATCGGATGAGGATTTTTCAACCTGAACTTTGATCTCATTAATGCGAGCTTTGATCATGTCAACTTCCCCTGAACCGGAGACTATCGTAGTATTGTCTTTATCGATGACGACACGTCCAGCTTCTCCGAGATAAGAGATTGTAGCATTCTCGAGCTTGTAACCCTGGTCTTCAGAAATAACCGTTCCTCCGGTGACAACTGCTACATCCTGCAGCATCTCCTTCCGACGGTCTCCAAAACCAGGAGCTTTGACGGCGCACACTTTGATAGTACCGCGGAGTTTATTGACAACGAGAGTTGCCAGAGCTTCACCTTCAAGATCCTCTGCTACAATTAGCAGACTCTTACCGGCCTGTGAAACTTTCTCCAGGATAGGTAGAAGATCCTTCATGTTGCTGATCTTCTTGTCGTGGATCAGAAGATATACATCTTCCAAAACTGTCTCCATGGACTCTGAATCGGTAATGAAGTAGGGAGAGAGATAACCACGGTCGAACTGCATACCTTCCACAACTTCGAGCGAAGTGTCAGTACTCTTAGCTTCTTCCACAGTGATAACTCCGTCTTTGCCAACCTTCTCCATGGCATCTGCAATCAGATCACCAATCTCAGGATCATTGTTGGCAGAGATTTTGGCTACTTGGGCGATTTCAGTCTTACCCGGAAGCTCCTTGCTCTGGACCTTCAACTCTTCAACCACCACTTTCACTGCAGCATCAATTCCGCGCTTTACGTCCATTGGATTGGCACCGGCAGCTACATTTTTCAACCCTTCGTGGATAATTGCTTGAGCAATAACCGTGGCTGTAGTGGTACCGTCACCGGCAACATCAGATGTTTTGGAAGCCACTTCCTTAATCATCTGGGCACCCATATTTTCCATGTAATCTTCCAGCTCAACTTCCTTCGCCACGGTCACTCCATCTTTTGTGGTTGTGGGTCCGCCGAACTTCTTCTCAATTACTACGTTCCGGCCTCTAGGTCCGAGTGTCACCTTCACCACATTGGCAAGTTTATCAACACCGGCTTTAAGGGCATTACGTGCTTCAGAACTAAATCGAATGTCTTTGGCCATGATTAATTAATCCTCCTAACCATTACTTTATTATAAGACCGCGAGAATATCACTCTCGCGCATGAAGACATATTCTTCACCATCTATGGTAACTTCCGTTCCTGAATACTTTCCGTACAGTACACGGTCACCGACTTTCAGGCTCATTTTGATCAACTCACCATTTTCAGCTGTTTTACCAGGTCCGATGGACATTACTTTACCTTGCTGAGGCTTTTCCTGTGCAGTATCCGGTAAAATGATACCACCCGAAGACATCTCTTCGGCATCAGCTTGTCGAACTACGATGCGATCTGATAAAGGCTTTACTTTCAATGCCATTTTACTAACTCTCCTTATCTTTAACTGTTACTGAATTAAAACTCGAATGTTTTGAGCATAGAAAGTTATTGCATTTATAAGACAGTTCGCAAGTTTTTTTAGCACTTTCTTATATAGAGTGCTAAGGTGATAAATAAAGGTAAATTAAGATTTAAAGGATTAGTCAAATTCCGGTACTGCCGAATCCATCACTTCCCCGGCTTGAATCACTAAGTTCATCAACCAGAGTGAATTCAATGGGTGAACCATCCATAGCCACAATCTGAAACAATCGCTGACCCACATTAACGGTGTAAGGATCATCGCTGATATTATCACAGCAAGCAGTCAGTTCTCCTCTATATCCACCGTCTATTAATCCAATAGAATTGCTCATTCTTAACGGAGTTTTTGAGATACTCGATCGTGGAATCATCAAATAGGGAACATTCCCTTCCGACTCACAAGATATTGATAACGGAAGAGGTGCAGTTCCGTGGGGTGGAATCGTAATTTCTTCGGGGATAAATAGATCAAGACCAGCATCTCCTTCATGAAAATGACCATGATGGTTATACATTTCAGCCAGTGAATCATTGAACGCTTTAATTTTAAGTTTCAATAGATTATCCTACTTTGACAATCAAAAATCCAAAATAATCGAACAGGTGTTCTTTAACTCTTTTGATAAATCGTTCGAATTGGGAAAGGTATCTCGATACTTTCTTCATTAAAACGTTTGTGTAATTGTTTAATGAATTCGTGAGTAACAGTCCACTGTCCACTATAATCTTCCGCCTGCATAGAGACCTTAAAATCTATGCTGGAWTCTCCAAAATTCGTAAAAATCATCCCAATATTCGAATCTGGAACTCCGCCTGGAGTTGTGTCTGCAACATGACGGGCTGTATCATTTACAACTCGCTCGACTTTTTCCAGGTCGCTATCGTAAGCCACACCGCAAGTGATCCGAACAACCATGTTCTTATAAGGTACATCGTAATTGGTCATGATGGCTGTTGACAGTTTTCCATTGGGAATGACAATCAGATTATTTCTCCTATCCCGAAGAGTCGTTTGTCTCCAGGTAATGTTGTCCACAGTCCCGCGTTGAGCAGTGTCCAACTCTACTAAATCACCGGGTTTTAACTTACGGGAGAGGAGAATATGGAGCCCGGCGAAGAGATCCGATAGAGTATCTTTTAGAGCCAATGAAATTGCAAGACCTCCAATTCCAAGTGCCGTCAGGACAGGTGTGATGGAAATCCCAAGCGTCTGAAATATAACCAGAAGACCGATGGTCAATATAAATATTTTCGCCAGGTTCGTAAACATGCTTGTGGATGGAAATGCACCTTCAGTACTTTCGGCATACATCTCCATCAATCCTATTACTACTCGAGATAGAGCGGATGAGAGAGATAAGATAAATAAAACAAGAACGGCTATCTGGATTGTATTAATTGCTGAATCGTCTAGAGAAACTTGGCTTGGCAACCGATCGATAACAAGATACAAACCACCTAAAATAAACCAATACATAATCGAAGACTGAAATGCTGCTATGACAACATCATCACCCTTCCACTTTGTCTTTGAAGCTAAAATTCTTAGCCTACGGCTAATTACTACCTTGAACAGCCAGCCCAGAACGATAGATCCAGCTAAAATTGCAAACGGTGTTACATACGGTTCAAAATTACCCCAATTCATAATATCTCCATAGTTGGTGAGAATTTACGAAACCTCACTATTTACCCTATACAATTTGTCTCTAATCCTCCATTGCCCAGATCATTTCGCCTTCATTAAAGATTTCAACTGCAATCAGTCGACTCTTTTTGTCCCAACCCAACAGAGCGATTATTTCATCTTTCTGGAATAACGAAATTMTYTGCAGTGTTCCATTTTCATAAAATTGAATTTCTGCTCCGTGTTTTTTCTTCCCCAGCAAATCTCTCTCTACGGAAATCCTTCCRTTGGAATGCCATTCCTTTTTGATGTGTGTCTTCTCTCTCCATCGATCCGGATTGGGTCTCCGCTTATGTTTGTCCCAACTCGCTTGCCATACTGTTTCGTTATCCCTTAAAATTCGGATTTCACGAATGGTCCCTTCCTGATCCCATGAAATATATGAGACAGGAACATCTTCCAGAAACAACTCATGGCGAGTCATCATACCTGATGGAGCAAATTGAATGCGTGCTCCGTGTATTAAATCAATAACAAAATCTGTTTTTACAAAAACGCGATCTTTCCCGTAAAATTCTGTGCTTTTACCATTAAGCATKCCATTGAGGTACTCCTGCTCCATCGTCTTCTCGCCATACTCGGCCCATAATGTTGTGGTACCGTGGAGTTTATCATCAACGAATTCGTCTTCCCTGGAAATATTACCATTTTCATACCAATATGTTGAGGTACCTTGCTTCAAATCTTCCTTGTACTTCTCTTCAGCAGAGAGCTGACTGCTAGGATACCATTTAAGCCACTTACCATCCAACTGTCCATTCTCATATTTCCTGAGTTCCAACTGATTACCTTCCTCATTCCAGATAGTCATCTTTCCAGACTTCTTCCCTTTGGTATACCTTACAGTTGACTTCATCTGACCATTAGAAAACCAATAGGTCTCCGGACCATTTTGAAGACCATTTTTGTAATCTTTTAGTGAATCTAGAGAACCATTCTCATTCCGCCATTCTTTCTCTCCATTTAGTAGATTCTTTTTGTAGAAAGCTTTTAATTTTACACTGCCGTTTTCGTAATTAATGAGAACTTCTCCATCCAGTAAACCATTTTTATATACTTTTTGAGAATCTAATACTCCGGATTCGCTCCACCAGAAAGACTCATCTTGAAGCAAACCTTTATTATAATGTATAGAAAATTTTCTATTACCATTCTTATAATTGATGAGAATTTCTCCATTCAGAAGTCCATCCTTATATACTTTTTGAGAATCAACTACTCCKGATTCGCTCCACCAGAAAGATTCACCTTGAAGCAAACCTTTCTCAAAATGATGAACTAATGATTTGTTGCCATTGGGATACCACGTAGCATACTCACCTTCCAGTTTTAGATCTTTATAACGTGTCACTCCAATTTTATGATCAGCACTATCAAAAACCGTTTTTTGAACCAAAGTAGAATCCTTTCCGCTTTTAAGATATTGATGTATTTCCCTGCCAGTATCAAAAATAACCTCATGTTCAACGAGGACTTTTGCACAAGAGAAGAGTAAGGCACCCGCAGCAAGAGTAAGGAAAAGGCGTCTCATGATTCTAAATCAGAATCCGCCGGATTCTCTATCATATACTCCAACGGCATCACCTTCTAATGTTCCGATGTAGAGCTTTCCGTCCCGCTCAACCACATTGGTAATACCGGACAGACTTTTTCCGGAAGGATCGTGCAGACTCTCGACGATTTCACCTTCGCTATTGAGTTGAATAATAAGTGCGTATGATGCTCCTTTCAAGCGAGTCCAGGTGGGTAAGTGCATCAGCAGTTTTCGGAGCCAGAGATTGGGAAGCACAATGTTATCCACAAACCACATACGGGGAGATACCATAGCTACCCAGTAATTGCCATCACCATCTCCAGAAATTCCATCAGGGAAGCCGGGAAGATTATCGGCGAAAACGTCGCGGTCTCCCACTCTCGGACCTTTCAGCCACAACCGCGTAATTCTGTATTCACTGGTCTCACTCACAAGTACGAAATCTTCATCCGGCGATAGGGCTACTCCATTGGCAAAATAGAGATCTTCTAAAAGTACTTTGGTTTCTCGAGTATAGTAATTGACGCTGAGGAGCCGGCCCAATGGTTTATGAATCATTAGGTCTTGGTAGTAATCCATCTCCACTTCCGGTCCTGTGGCGTCCGAGAAGTAGATTAATCCACTTTTGTAGGCTTTTTTTCTGGAAACATCCAGGTCATCGGCTAATTCGAACGGCACAGTCGAATTCGCAGGAGGAACAAGTTCCGATACCTTTCCTTCCGGATTTACACTCAAAAGCCCACGAACACCATCCGCCACAATAAGATCTCCGCGAGGTCCCCACTGAAGCCCCAGAGGACGTCCGCCTGTTTCTGCAAATGTTTCCACATCACCCTCGGGAGAGATTTTTACAATCCTGCCGTCCTCGAGTCCTGTAAAAACATTCCCATTGTTGTCCACGGCAATATCTTCCGGACCGTTCAGTTTACCTTTCGCCAGAAGCTGAACATCACTAAGTGCACTGTTTTTTCTTAGAGCTCCTTCCATCTTGGGCGCAACTGGCGGAGCGTATGGAGCCGGTTCAACATCCGGAGCGTGAAGAAATAGAACGGACCCAACACTAAAARCGAATAAGGCTATTATCATATATAATAAAACTCGAAAAACAAGTCGGACGATGCCAAATCCTTTAAAGAGTCGCTTTTTCCCTTTTCCAAAAAACTTCACAGCCACAACTGCCTGTCAAGACTCCGATACTGAATTGCCTCACTCAAATGCTGAGGAAGAATATTCTCTTCTCCTTCGAGGTCAGCTATTGTTCGAGAGACTTTAAGAATTCGATCATAAGCCCGTGCAGAAAGCCCCAGTTTTTCCATGGCGGTCTTTAATAGCTTACTGCCGCTTTTGTCAATTCGACAATATTTTTGAATGTCGCTCGTTCCCATGTGGGCGTTACAGTATTTTTCAGGAATCGAACTGAATCGTTCCAGTTGAACATCCCGGGTTTTTTCCACACGTTTCCGAATTTTATCCGATCGTTCACCTTTCGGCTTTTCTGTTAAATCCGTGTACGGTACAGCCGGCACTTCTACGTGAAGATCAATTCTGTCGAGAAGAGGTCCGGAGATACGGCTCATGTATTTCTGAATCATCTGAGGAGTACAGGTGCATTCATTATTGGGATCAGTGGCATAACCGCAAGGACAAGGATTTGTTGCAGCCATCAATTGAAAATTGGAGGGGTAGGTTACCGAAACTGCCGCTCGGGAAATAGTCACTTCTCCATTTTCCAGCGGCTGCCGCATCACTTCCAGAACGCTTTTTTGAAACTCAGCCAATTCATCAAGAAAAAGTACACCGTGATGCGCGAGACTCACCTCGCCTGGTTTCGGAATAGTTCCTCCTCCAATAAGGCCGGCGTCACTGATAGTATGATGCGGTGCCCGATACGGCCGGACTGCCACCAATCCCACATCACTGGAAAGAATCCCCGCCACTGAGTGAATTTTCGTGGTTTCCAGCGCTTCCTCTAAAGTCAAGTGAGGTAATATAGTGGGAAGTCGCTTCGCCAGCATGGTCTTGCCCGATCCCGGCGGTCCGATGAGAATAGCATTGTGTCCGCCTGCCGCTGCTACCTCAAGGGCACGTTTAACATGTTCCTGACCGCGAACCTCTTCAAAATCTACAGTATAGTTCAGACTCTCTTTAAAAAGAGTGGCAAGATCGACTTTGGTTGGTACGGTTTCAGCATCACCGTTTAGCATAGCGACAACATCCCTTAATGTTTCAAAGCCAGCTACTTTCACTCCTTCAGCGACAGCTGCTTCCTTCGCATTCTGTTCTGGAAGAACGATTCCTTTCACACCTTGATTTAAGGCGGAAATGGCAATGGGAAGCGCTCCCCGGATGGGACGGAGTGATCCATCCAATGCCAGTTCACCCAATAGCCATAATTTGTCTAGATAGTCGGGTTTTACTTGCCCGAGAGCGRCAAGGATGCTGATTGCCATGGGAAGATCGAAAGCACTCCCCTCTTTCCGGATGTCTGCCGGGGCAAGATTGATAACGGTTTTCTTATTGGGATAGTTGAAGCCGGAATTCCTGATGGCAGCTATAACCCGTTCTTTACTTTCCTTTACTGCACCTTCGGGAAGACCTACGGTGATAAACTTTGGTTTTGGTGTTGGCGTGAGATTGGCTTCTATCTCGATCGGATAGGCATCAATGCCCAGAATGGCACTACTCAGAACTCTGGCATGCATCTATCAGACRGCTGAACAGGTGATAATACCATTCACAGCAAGATATGGAATTAATATATAAAGAAAACTGTCACGAATAAGATAAAACAACAGAAAAAGTAAAACTATGTTCCWCCCTTTCCTGCGAACGAGTAGTTTRATTCCTCCTTCGCGGAAGATAGTTCGCCATTCAACAATAATTTTCGGTACAAGAATCTTCACTCCAGTTATTCATCCTCAATCATTTTTAGTCTACCACTCTCATCCGAATCACCAAGGAGACTTTCGACCTTCTCCATCATCGTCTTCCCTTTCTGCTGTGAATAGACAAAAGCATAGTCTAAAGCTTCGTGAAACGGCCGGCTGGCAAAGATTCTTTCACTGTAATATTCATCAATCCAATGTACGAATTTGGAGATATCAGTCTGCTCGAACTCATCAAGAATCTTATAAGCGRTCTCAGCCTGATTTTCAAAATACCACTTGGTCATTTTTCCATGACCRGTTTCAGCGATCATTTCGYCATGGGTCTCATGCACTTGTGTAAGATAAGCCATTAGAAAGGTTTCCTTTTCAACMTCATTGAGTGTTTTCCAATAAAGAACSAGTGGTGTAGGATCCTTTTGTGCAAGTCCAATACCTGATAGCATCAGAAGRAAAAGTATGAATTTCTTCATCGGTTTAACCCTTTTTCTTGTTTTCTTTCTGTTTTTTCTTAATGATTTCCAAAAGACGTGAAACTGAGTCTTCCTCTTTAACTTTCTCTAATTTCTTACCATCTTTGTAAATCAGTCCACCACCTTTACCAAAAGCTATACCCATGTCGGCATGAGTTGCTTCGCCTGGTCCATTTACAGCACACCCCATCAATGCTAGAGTCATAGGTTCTTTCACATCTTTCAGCTTTTCTTCCATCTCACCGGCAATTTTAAAAAGATCTACTTCCAGGCGACCGCAAGTCGGACAGGCAATAATGGTAACGCCTTTCGATGCCAATCCCAGTGACTTGAGAATTTCAAACCCCACATGTACTTCTTCAACAGGGTCGTCAGTCAAGCTTACTCTAATAGTGTCTCCGATTCCATCAGCCAGGAGTGTTCCGAGTCCAACTGCAGATTTTACACTGCCGCTTTTGGTTGGACCCGCTTCGGTAACACCCAGATGGAGTGGATAGTCGAATTGCTCAGCGAACAAACGATAAGAATCCATCATAAGCCGTACATCTGACGACTTTAAAGAGACAATAATATTCTCGAAGTCAAATTCACGGCAATAATTAATATGGCGCCGAGCACTCTCTACCATAGCTTCAGCAGTAGGATAACCGTACTGTTCCAGGAGGTCTTTTTCCAGACTGCCGGCGTTTACGCCGATGCGGATGGGCAGTCCAGCTCCTTTTACTTTCTTCAATACCTCTTCCACTCTTTCRCGACTGCCAATATTACCGGGATTAATTCGAATTTTGTCTGCTCCTGCATCCACGGCAAGTAGAGCCATCCTGTAGTTAAAGTGAATATCAGCTACCAACGGAACCGTCATCCGCTTTTTGATTTCAGGTAGCGCTTTTGCAGCCGCTTCATCCGGCACTGTTACGCGGATGATCTGACATCCAGCTTCTTCCAGCCGCTCAATCTCTTTGAGAGTCGCTGTTACATCATCAGTCTTAGTGGTCGTCATGGATTGAACGGTAATGGGGGCTCCCCCTCCAATTGGGATGTCTCCCACCATGACTTGACGTGTTTTCCGACGCTTTATAGGTTCAGTAGATTCCATTACATCAAATCGAAGTTATAATGAGGTTCAGAGAATGCCAACGGAAATGACTACCTTTGATAAGGTTCCTTTAAAAACCGTTTCGCCTTCGTAACAGCAGCTGTATAGTTTTCCAACTTTACTGCTGCTCGATAATTTGCAACAGCTTTCCGCCGTTCACCTTTCAGATCGTAAATCATCCCTCGTAGAAGATAACCATATCCCAGTGGTGTATCCAATTCCGTGTTGAATTCATTAATGGACGCAGTTGTGAGCTTAAGCGCTTCATCTATATTTCCACGATGAAAATTTAAAAGTGCCCGTTGATATTTCAATGTGGGCTGCCAAGCCTTTTTTGACGCGGGAAGATTATCATCTGCCATTTTCTGTGTGAAAGCCAGGCTCTTTTCGGCTTCATCCAAACGCTTCAACTGGAGAAGAGCTTCCGTATAAATATGATGATAGTAGGCGCTTTTCGGGAATTCACTTCTAAGTTTATCACAATAAATCAAGGCAATTTGAGGATCATCCTGTATCCAGAGATAGATGTAAGCCAAAATTGAAGCTGCCTCAACCCGTGCGTATTCACCCTTCTCCACCGCCAGATTAATTTGCTGAAGACCAATTTCCGAATTGGCTTCCATCCCAAAAAATTTCCCCAGAACCTGTACAACAGATGAACTGCGACCGACGTAATAATTGAGCACTCCTAAAGGGAGATAAGTATCATAAATCTCCGGATGACTTCGGTGAACAGCTCTGGCTCCTTGATACCCTTTCAATCCAGAAGAGACCACACCTAGCCAATCTTTTTTACCCAATGCAACTCTTGCCAGTAATCCCTGGGTGGTAGCCATATTYARTTTATAAACCGGATCGTGAGGATACTTTTTCAGCAATCCTTTATATACAGGAATGATTTCTGCACTCGACTTCTCCAAAACTGTGTGAGCAACTTCAAAACCATCCYKGGCTTGAGATYGGAGCCAAAGTGATACAGCCCAGACAAGGTGTACTGTAGGATGCTCAGGAAAGTCATCCCGTGCTTGAGTCAAAACTTCCACTGCTTTATTGTAATCTTCATTATAGAAAGCGCTAATACCCTGCCAGACAACTTCATCACCGGTTTTATCTGCAGTAGTTATTTTCGAAGGAAAGAGAGCAAAGATTAAAACGGGGAGGGCAAACCAAATATTAGAAAACTTGAAAGCAGTCATGCTAGATAAGAATTTTATATAAGCTAATCAGCAGATAATACGGTTTAAGAATTCCCCCGGTTGGCAATGATAAGCCACCCTTGGGCGCTATTCTCATCCGGCTGGATAAGGAGACTTTTCTGCCAGGCAGCAGCAGCCATTTCTCTCTCACCCATGTGCCAATAAGTGATGCCTAGACCGTTGTAATGTTCTGGGTCACCAGGRTCAATGTCGATGGCATCTTGATAAGCACGGAGGGCTTCCCGGTAAAGTCCGTGCTCCCGATAATATTCCCCSGAAGTCCGCAAAGCTTTTGAGAACCAGTCGTGGGTATTGGGATTTACTGACAAAGCATTGGCAAAAGCTTGACGYCCCAAATCGGTATATCCGCTGCGATTGTATTCATTGCTCATGATATAATAAACTTGAGGCAAAAGAACACGAACCTCAGGATGATTCGGGGAATAAATCAGAAGATCCTCCCACGCAGCAGCGGTTTTGCTCCATTCAAATGCTTTGAAGTAGCTTAATCCCTGCTTGAACCTTAATTCGGTATCTTGAGGTACAACCGGCAAAACATTATCATATGTCACAGCCGCATAGAGGAAATTACCTTGATTATAGTAAAGATTTCCCAAAGCAACTGCAGCGGTTGGATCATTTCTATCCATTGACAGGCTTGTTTTATACGATTTCTTCGCTTGCTCTAATTCCCCAAGGTTCTCGTAGGCTTGACCTTCCAAATAAGGAAAAATGTGGTTATCAGGATAACGCGAAACACCATTGCTCGCCAATGAAAGTGCTTCGTCGTAGGAGCTTCGCCCCAGACTCTCCCGGACGAGATTCAACAGGCTAGCTGGACCATCAGGCTCTCTTGCGGCGGCTTTACTAAAGAGGTCTTTTGCCATCTTGTCGCCCTGAGGCTCGCCTGCATAAAGTGAAAGAGCATTTATGGTTCCGACATGATTGGGTTCAATTTCCAGCGCTTCTTCATAGGCAAAGCGGGCTTTGTGGTGTTGACCWATTTTCGAATAGAGTGATCCGAGGAAATAGTGGTAATCGGCAACGGATGGATTGCTTCCGATTAACCGGAGATAGATATCCTTAGATTTTGAATACAACCCTTTTCGTTCGTATTCCAGTGCCAATTCACGTTGAGCGAGGATACTTTCGGGTTGCTCAGCGGCACGCTTTTCAACTCGCTGGAGCCTCTCTCCCATAGGAAGTTTTGTTTTTTCAGGCAGTGAAGGCTTGAGACTATGCAGCGCCTTTTCCATTCGACGCATGCTGACATCCAGGTCATGAGTCAGCTGGAAAATATCATCGGAAACCTGATATACACTTCGAGTTTTTGCTGGAGCTGTTTTTTTCTCAACTGATTTTTTCTTACTCTTTTTGGCTGATTTCTTCCTGGAAGTTTTCTTTTTTKCCAGAGAGGTAAGTTGCTGTACTCTTTTTTTATAATTACTGGTTGGGTTTAGCTGGTAAGCTTTTTTATAATCAGAAAGGGCTCCTTTATAGTCTTTCTTTTTGGACTTGGAACTTCCCCTTTTGGCGTATTTAGAAGCTTGGGATGCCTTTKCCTTTTTGGACTTCTTCTGGGATTTACCTTTCTTTTTTTTCTTCTTTTTCTTTTTCTTATCTTGTGTTGTTGTAGAATTATCAGATGCGTTTAACTGAAAAGAAGCAAGTGGGAACATGCCAAGCATTAAAAGGTAAACTAGCAAGCGTGTTATATATTTGGTGAGTCTGTTCAAGGGAACCATCGGTTAACAAATATACAATGGAGAACGGAAAATTGAATCAATATTTTTATATTCATTAGACAGTAATAACATCATTTCCCATACAACTATCAAAATTCAATGTTATTCCAAATTAAAAAAAAGTTAATTATTCGACCAATATTGGTGGCAATAATCGTTACAGGTTCATCCTACTTAAGTGCTGAGGAGGAAAATCGTCTAGTCCAAATCCAAAGTATAGCCATAGCTCAAAAAATGAACGGAACCATTATCACGATTGCAACTGACGGGATACTTCCCAAAGATGTTACCGCTTGGGAGTCTGATAACGGTTGGTTCTATGTGACTTTGGTGGATTGCCGAATAGACACAACAATCGAAAAACCATTTATCAAAACCGGAATTGTAATCGATTTTCAATCCCTGCAGTTAGACGAAACTGTTCAGTTGAACTTCCGACTTTCTGATAAACTTTCCACCTTCAATATTCTTGACAACGGCATAGATGAAGTCCTTATCACCATGCGAAGTCCTGTAGGTGAGACAGTCGCWMTAAGTGATAGCGGAAATATTTTGGAAGAGCTACCAGTTAGACCAAATCCGTTATCTTATCTGGTGATGACTACCGGCAGCGGATTGATCGCAAAGGGATTTGTGGACTCCAAGCTAATGGATTTCCTTTCTGGATCAGTTCTACTTGTGGTTGGCTATGTGTGGATGAGATCACCACCTTCAGAACTGTCAGACGAAAAAGAGTTAGATTAGATAGATTATAGTTCCAATAATTCTGAAAGTTCAACCACTAGCGATTTAGTCTTTTTTAAAGTCTCTTCAAACTCCACGTCGAACTTCTGATCTGGAAATCCTTTACCAATCCAGTARTAGTCCACACGGCTCAGATCTTTTGACGTTAATCTGATAATTTTCTCTAACTTATTCCGTTGGATGTTAACCTTCGCATAAAGGTCTTCTATTTCATTAAGTTTTATACCCAATCGTTTCAGTTTTCGTTTGCGCTCGTTTACACCGAAGTGCTCGGCTACTGCCTCTCGCCGCTTGTTAATTTCATTTTCCGATTTAACCATCTGAGAAGTGATATCAAAAGTTGACTCATTCATTTCTCGGATGCGGACCTTTGGAGTCAGCAGCCGATAGCCTCCTTCTGCTAAGCTTTTGTGAAACAGTAGCACAGCTTGTCGGACTGCATCCTGGGTACTCTTCAGCTCTTCCTTTCGTTCAAGATACGTTTGCTGTTGGCCGGGAGATGGTGTTTCCTTAGCTCGTTCAATTCCCGCCTTTTGCACTTTTAGAATTAATTGATATCTGTCCAATACAGTATCAATATTTTTCACAGATAGTTCCGAATTCTTATACATTTCCAGATTGGCAGAAATTAAAATGAGAAAMTCTTTTTGCAGTGCTGTCTCATACAGATTAAGATTCACTTTCATTTGCCGGTACCAGAGGCGCGCTCCCTCCAATTCTGACAGCATCTTACCTTTGGTAACTGCATTAGGATCATCTACGGGAATTCCACAGGAGACGATGAAACTGATGAGAACGATTACAAAATATCTTGCCGGTTTGGGCATGCCAGTATCAATCGAAGGTGAGTTCTCCGGATTGGACGAGAGCCATCATGCTTTCATACCCTCCGATGGGTTTTTCATYCACGATAATTTGCGGTACAGTGCTTCCACCGGTYAACKCTTGCAGATCTTTACGACTCATCCCCTCTTCCTCGATATTAACTTCGCTGTACTCYACTCCTWTCTCTGCCAAGWACCTCTTGGCCATCTGGCAGTARGGTCACCACGAAGCTGAATAAATTTTTACAGTCATAACTTTACTTCCATTAGATTTGTTGAAATCATCATTTTATTCCATTCTGCAAAKGGGTTAAAACCCCTAAAGTAGTTTACTCATTTCAATTNCCCGCCATAAATGACGGGGTAATTATCACTAACTTTCATACAATAAAAAGTCACTTACCCCATGCTTTAGCTTGGGGTTTAAGATTCTGAAAAACAGGGGCTTTAGCCCAAATTGGTATTTTCGGAGAAAAATCACCATTTCGCTCTGAAGGTTACCGAGAAATTTCGGCCATATCAAGCCGGCTGTTGAGTTTTGTCTGTTGGACGACGTTTCCGCTTTACATTTTCTGCATARAGCTGCCCGCAAGCGGCACTGATATCCGACCCCTGACTCCACCTGACTGTAACTCTCCTRACTGCGGGTTCTACTTTCGAAACAAACTGTTTTAATTCATTTTGATTSGGTTGGCGATAGGGCGTATCAGGGACTGGATTAAACGGGATTACATTCAGCTTGGCTCTCAGCCGCCGTATGATTTTGATGAGCCGCTCTGCGTCTTCCTTAGAATCGTTCACACCCGGCAGCAAAATGTATTCCACTGTAACCCGCTGGCGAGTACGGGAAGAGTAGTATTCGAGGGAGTCGAGACAAGCCGTTAGATCGTGTTTCAGATTAATGGGCATAATATGTCCTCGAATTTGATCGGTAGTAGCATTCAGACTGAAAGCTAGTCGGAAAGGGTGATTTTCATCAGCCATTTGACGTATACGGGAAGCAATGCCGGAAGTCGAAATTGTGATTTTCCTTGCGCCAATGTTCAAGCCGGATTTATGATGGATCAATTGCGCCGCTTTAATTACAGCATTGTAATTCAGGAACGGCTCTCCCATGCCCATAAAGACTACGTTGGTTATACGTCCGCCTACCTCCCTTTTAATGGCATAGAGCTGTGCAACGATTTCTGCTGCTGTTAGATTGCGGACGAGCCCCATCATTCCTGTAGCACAAAACTTACAAGCCAGTGGGCACCCCACTTGCGATGAAATGCAGACTGTCCGGCGTTTTTGTTCCGGCAGGAAAACTGCCTCCACTTTGGCGCCATCGGAAAGTTCCATTAGAAACTTTCGTGAACCTGTGTTTCCTGAATCATGAATGCTGAGAATATTCGGAACTTCCAGACTACAATCATTCTCCAACTGCTGGCGGAAATCAGCCGGTAGATCGGTCATCTGACTGAATGATTGCACCACTCGGCCATGAATCCAGGAGAAAATCTGTCCTGCGCGGTATTTCGGCTGACCGATAGACTTTAGAAATTGCTCCAGCTCTTCCGGAGTCAGTCCGGTGAAGTTAATATTTTTCACCACGTTATTAATTTAGTGGATTATAGATAAATTCACGTTGACCTTTGAAAAAGTCGTACACAACCCAGCCAAAAGTCACAATTGGTACGCCAATCACGGCAGAAGGATAGAGCTCATTCACCCGGTTGAAAACAAGATTAAAATCGAAAAACTCCTTAGTTGCCTTGAACTGTACAAGATAAGCTAAAATCGACAAACCAGTTCCGACCAACCCTCCCTTCTTTACGGCGTATTCAGACAGAGTGTGATCAATGTGGAGTTTGTGGACCCGATCCAATGGGATGGAACGTTTCTCAAATGTATTGGTGGATCTGTAAGTGAATTTTGGGTGGTACATCCGGAACTCGCCGCCTAGATCTGTGAAGGAAATTTCATAGCCGTCCACTGTAATAATGGTCCCGCTACGCCCCAGAATCTGGTTAATCTGCTTCCAAAATGTTTTCGAAAGATAGAAGTATTTCCCTTCTCCATTGTGTATCAGAAACACGGAATCGAGGGGTACTTGATGGACAAACTGCTGCCACTTAGGACGGAATGTGACATAATCGTGTTCGATAACTGCTACCCAACCGGTCTTACTGCTCCCATCCAGATAGATAATCTGATGTTCCGGTTCGCCAGCCGAGAGGTTTAATGCAGCCAGTAAAATAATCAGGGAGAACTTCATTGAGTTTTCACCGAGGTGAGACTAAATTTAGCCAGTAAGATTCAGAGAGGGTAGTGATTTCACACAGTGATTGWGATAACTCTGNAAAAAATGATATATCATAAAAAATAACGAAATAGAATGATGAAATGATAATGATATATATGCAGAATAAAATTAATAAAACACATGAAACTTTTGTTGGAAGACCTTCCCTTTTTCCCTTCCTTGCGAAGGAAGGGTACAGGGATGGTCTAAACTATTCAATCCTGCTTGAGTTCTCAACTGCAACCATTTTTTAATGTGACTCAGGGTTCTTGCTTTGCTAAATAATGCGATTAAGAAAAAAAATACTGCTCATTATACTACTGACAGCCTGCACACTTCCGGCTCAGTTTAAACAGTCTGCTGGCGTGGGAATGGGAATCTTCATACCGGRAGGGATGGCTGCAGATGCATCCTTCAACACAGCCATAAAGGACTCAGGACTCAGCCGCATAAGCGCTGTCTGGCTCCCCCTCACCTACGACTTTTCAGTGACYGTCTATCCTTCCKTGAARCTKGGATATTTTCGTTATTCCAGCGCCATATTATCAAATTTATCCTCGAATAACTTTGCATTTTCCATCGTCATGAACGGCATGTCAGTCCAGACATTTTTCACCTTCATGARCAMGTTTGARGCYACSTTYGGAATGGTACCSATGCTYGGTTCAGCCAACTTCATTCAAGACRAATTGACCGCCGCTACCTCACCGTTCCAACTRGCGACTTCCACCGAAGGCGGAATGAGCCACAGTTTTATCGCTTATTATTCATGGATCGGGCTCCGCTATCATCTTAAGCATTGGCTCGCACTGGAAACGGCTTTAGGTTACCTTGATGCGGAAATTGATGGTAAATCGTGGAAAAATAACGGAGAAATCGTGGACTTTCAGGCTGATATGAAACTTTCCGGTCCTACCTTACGGTTTGGAGTCGTTTTCGGGTGGTAGCTATGCGTTGGATAGTGATTCTTGTTTTACTTGCGTCAGCCACAATTCAAGCTCAATCGAATGTGGAACAAAAACCTGCTTCTGAACCAACTCCCTGCGAACATCCCATTATCCGGAAGGCGTTGGTGGACGGGCTGAATTCATTGACTCTCGAAGAAATCCCACAGTATTGGTACCGGGCATGGCTCTGCAAGCGATACGCTAAAAAGAGTGGAATCACAGTAGATTTTTCTTCAGCAAGAGGACGGAAGAGAGAGGAACTCAGGCAGCCTAAGGAGGAACTATCCGGACCCGGAGCGTTCTGTGCCACGTGTGTGACCGTTGTCCTAGTTTTCTCGTATTACAGCTACTTCGCCGGACCCGAAGAGTAAAAATCATTCAAAGCAAACTTCTCCCTTCGACTGCTGTGGTTATTGGAATTAACCTATCTCTTCCCTAAACTTCGAACCTATAGCATAAGATGAAATCAAACTTGCTAAAATTCATCGGTTTATTGTCTCTCGGACTTGCACTTAGCTGCGAATCCATTACAGATATTTATCCACCTGAACTTTCACTTTTGAGTCCGACTGAGGAGATTCTTTCATCCGATTCGGCCACGTTTCTAGTGAGTGCGTCGGACAATATTGCCATTGACCGGGTGGAGTTCGTCCTGCGGGATAATTACACAGGCTGGAGTTATCTAGAAACAATACAAGCAGAGCCGTACGAAATCACCATTGACAGTGTTCAATCGCTTGAAGAGATAGAAGCGGAGATCACCGGTTTTGATCCGGCAGGAAACTTTCACAGATTGTATAAGACATTCGAAATTGCTACAGCTGTTGCAAACGCTATCATAACCGTAGTTGATCCAAACGGTGGAGAGTCGTGGAATATAGGCTCCACGCAGGCGATTACCTGGACCAGCGAACATGTGACTGCTGATGTTGAAATCGAACTTTATMGTAGCAACGATCTTGTCAGCACTATARTTAACTCTACCGGTAACGACGGCAACTACAACTGGGATATTCCTACTTCTCTAACCGTTGCTGCCAACTATAAAGTGAAAATCATCGCCAAAGACAATTCCACTATCTACGATATGAGTGACGCTAGTTTCGCAATTGTCCAAATRGAATGTGGCGAAGGCGAAGTTGTGGATTGCAACGGCAATTGCGGACCCCAAAGCTGGCTGGGAGACGGCTATTGTGATGATGAAACCTATGTCTATGAAGGGAATTACATTGATTTCAACTGCGAGGAGCACGACTACGATGCCGGTGACTGCAGTGGGGGTGGTACCAACTGTGATCCAGTAGCTTCATCCACAGGAACAGGATCAGTAACTTCACCCGCGAATGGAGTAACAGTGAATTCCGGCTCATCTGCAACCGTCAACTGGTCGTTCACCGGGCCGGGACAAGTTAACCTTTATCTCTATGAAGAAAACAACTATCATAGCAYAMTTCAAACATGGGCTATCAACGATGGAACGTTCCCCTGGGTTATTCCAAGTTCAGTTGAATCTGGTCACTGTTACCATATCGTTGTCATAAATCCTTACGACRACWCAGATTTCGTAGTGGGAACTTACTTCAGGGTCCAATAAAAATGTTTGACGCTARGAGAATCTTATGAAACAGACATTATACCTTCTTACCATAATGCTGATATTCCTGGCATTACCGTTATTTGCCCAGGAGATGATCACCATCAAGGAAGATGCCCCTATCCACTCTGAACCAAACCGGGACTCCCGGGTGTTAGCTTTTGGAATCGCGGGCAACCAGGCGGAAGTAATCCGGTTCGAAGGGGGCTTCTACCGTATCCGCTACGAGTCTTTCGGTTTTACGTACGAAGGCTACATTCACTCCTCCGCCGTGGAGGGAAAAAAGCCGCCTATGAGGTCAGAGCTGGAAAAGCCGACATACACACCTCCACCAATCGAACCACCAGCAATAACACTTCCCCAAACTTCATCTCAGCCGGAGAGTGGAAAAAAACCGGACACTGTTATCCAACCCAAGGCGGCAGCACTGCAGAAAAAGAATTATTTCTTTGGCGACTGCATCTGGCTGTTGGGAACCATAGGAATAGCAAACTTCGGCTGGATACTGACCGATGTAGGTTATGTGGTTTTGGGTCGGGACATCATGGGTGGAGCGGTACTTACCTGGCTGTTGCGCACCCGCTTGGCGAAGAACCGCCGGTCGTGGGGATCGATGGAAACGCTGGAGATGTCAGTTCAACCTTATAACGTTACCGGCACACCGCGGTGGACTTTCGCCCCCGGCGAGCAGGGCAGTGTAGTGCTTACCATCACCAACCGGGGTGAAAAACGAGTCAAGGGTGTCCGGCCTAAAATATCACTGAAGTCCAGTGTTCTCCAGAAAACATTTGGTAAGCTGAAGGTACAACAAGGAGATTCAGAAGGACGCCGCCGGTATCTCTTAGGCGGATTTACGCTGGAGCCGGGTGAATCCATGACCACCTCCACTACTTTCACTATTCCACCCACCTACCCCACCACCACTATAGAGGTAAAGGGTTCCCTCTCCCGCTCCATCCACGGGACGACCCTGTTAGCAGTGGAGCGCGGCGGAGAGCAGCCCACGCTGGCAGCAGCCGAACCGGAGCCGATTGTCGCCGTAATGGACGTGGAGCGCAACATCCCGAAAACGGCGGAAAATACCAACGCTTACGCGGTGGTCTTCACCTTCTTCTTTTTCGCGACCTCCGCGGCGCGCTTCTCCTTCTGCTCGACGCGGTAGCTCGCCACGCGCTCCTTGTAGGCCTTGAGGGCTTCCTT
>NVVH01000065.1 GCA_002402135.1 Fidelibacterota bacterium
GATCGGTGCCATTCAGATGTAACACATAATTAGACTGACTGTTGTTAGCCGTATTCTCCCAGATCACACTGTCGGCATTGGCATCTGCAGACTGAAACGTGATCGTATTGGTTGCTGACACACCTTGGATCACACCCAGTTCCAGCGGTGCGTCATAGGTGCCGGCCAGAATATTGAAGGTCACCGGGCCGCCTACACTATAGATCGCTAGAGCATTAACTGCTGCAGCAAGGGAATCATAATCGCCGCCGGAGCCAACGGTATAGCTGCCGGACAAAGCTGAACCTTCCACGGTGAATTCCAAAGCGCCCATATCCGGTGTGGTGGTGGAGCGGGTGGTGCCGTTAATATCATCGGTGATGCCGCTGATGGGCGTGCCCAGGTTATCCACAAACAGCGCTTGGGGCACCAGGGTGCTGTCAGCATCTAATATGGGATCTATACTTACTGAGTTGGAATCTCCTGAAGAGTAGGACTGCCACTGCTCCAATGATATATTGCCTAAATAATTGGGACAGTAGACCGGGTAGGCGTAATTGCTGTAAAAGTTATTATAGTCGCTGTTAAATATCGTATTACTATAAATAGATACTGCTGGGGTATTGGTAGATTCGGTCAATAAGATATTGTTTTTTAATTTATTATTTGAACACCCGTATTGACCGAAAAGCGCATACGAGTCCCGCACCTTTACCGTGTYGTAATAAATGTTCTGGTAATGGTTGTAATAATCTAAATAGATACCATGGTCCTCTACATTGATCAGGTTGTTGACAATGGTGGCCTCATTCCCTGATGTGGCCTGGCAGTAACTAAGATAGATACCGAAGTACAGGTTCGGAGCATTGATATGGTTGTCCTCTACCACGTTGGCGCCGTCGCAGTAGTGGAGGTAAATGCCCTTATCGAGCATATAACTGCCCACGATGCTGTTGCCCCGAATGGTCACAGCATCATAATAGCGGGCATAGATACCGCCCCAGGTATCGGTGAAAGTATTGTTGCTGATCTCCAGGCCCGTGGGCGAACTGCTGGAGTTATTACTGTTTAAATAGATGGCATAACCGCCCGCATCTGTAAAAGTGCTGTTTTTGATCTTAAGACCTGGGGCGTCGGAATAATAGCTGTAGATCGATGCATGGTTAGTTGAGCTGGAACCCTGGTAGCCAAGAAATTTGCTGCTGTCAATGGTGACGCTCTCCGTCAACCCGGACAAGACTATCTTCTGGCTGTAGGAAGCGCTCTGGTTCTTAAAGGTGATATGCTTCAGTGTAATATGATCGGTGCCATTAAGCTTTAACACATAATTCGTTGAACTGCTGTTAGCCGTATTCTCCCAGATCACACTGTCGGCATTGGCATCTGCAGACTGAAACGTGATCGTATTTGTCGATGAAGCACCGTAAACCGAACCTATTTCCACCGGTTCGTCATAAGTGCCGGCCAGTATATTGAAGGTCACCGGTCCGCTGAAACCATAAAACTGAAGGGAATCAATCACTTTAGCAAGGGAATCATAGTCGCCGCCGGTACCAACGGTGTAGCTGCCGGACAACGGTGTCCCTGTCAATGTAAATTCTATAGCGCCCATATCCGGCGTGGTGGTGGAGCGGGTGGTGCCGTTAAAATCATCGGTGATGCCGCTGATGGGTGTGCCCAGGTTATCCACATACAGCGCCTGGGGCAACAGGGTGCTGTCAGCATCAAATATGGGATCTATACTTACCGAGTTGGAATCCTGGCCGTAGGCCTGCCACTGTGCCAGTGTTTTATTTCCGCTATAGTAGATCGGGTAACCGGAACTGCTGTAAAAGTCATTGTGGTCACTGCTTGTAAACACAGATGAATTATAAAAATAGGCTGCCGGGGCACTGGCAGACTCGGTCAATAAGATATTGTTTTTTAATGTATTGTTTGAGTTGTAGGCGGAGGTATGCAGTGCATAATTGTCTCTGACTTTTACCGAGTTATAGTAAATATTCTGGTAATAATTATATCTGTACAAATAAATACCATGGTCTTCAACACTGATCAGGTTGTTGGCGATGGTGGCTTCATTCCCTGATGTGGCCTGGCACTGAATTAGATAGATACCGTAGCTCAGGTCCGGCGCATTGATGTGGTTGTCCGCTATAACGTTGGCGCCGTCGCAGTACTCGAGGTAAATCCCCTTATCGCGCATATAACTACTGCCCACAATGCTGTTACCGCGGATGGTTAAAGCATCATAATTGCGGGCATGGATACCGCCATAGGTATCGGTGAAGGTATTGTTGCTGATCTCCAGCCCCGTGGGCGGGCTGCTGTAGTTATTACTGAATAAATAAATGGCATAACCGCCCGCATCTGTAAAAGTGCTGTTTTTGATCTTAAGGTCTGGGGCTTCGGAATAATAGCTGTAGATCGATGCATGGTCAGTTGAGCTGGACTGACTCCCAAGGAACTTGCTGCTGTCAATGGTGACGCTTTCCGTCAACCCGTACAAGACGATCTTTCGGCTGTAAGCATAGCCCTGGTTCTTAAAGGTGATATGCTTCAGTGTAATATGATCGGTGCCATTAAGCTTTAACACATAATTAGACTGATTGTTGTTAGCCGTATTCTCCCAGATCACACTGTCGGCATTGGCAGCTGCAGACTGAAAGGTGACCTTGTTTGTCGCTGACACACCTTGGATCTCACCCAGCACCAGCGGTACGTCATAAGTGCCGGCAAGAATATTGAATGTCACCGGGCCGGAAATACCAAAATATGTGAGGTCGTTTTTCAGTGAATCAAAAGTGGCAAAGTTGCCGCCGGAGCCAACGGTGTAGCTACCGGACAACGGTGTTCCTGTCAATGTAAATTCCACAGCACCCATGTCTGGGGTGGTGGTGGAACGGGTGCTGCCGTTAATATCATCGGTGATGCCGCTGATAGGTGTACCCAGGTTATCAACAAACAGCGCCTGGGGCAACAGGGTGCTGTCAGCATCAAACAACGGATCTATACTTACTGAGTTAGAATCTCCTGATGATCCGGTCTGCCACTGCTCCAATGATATATTGCCGTAATAACCGTTACAGAAGATCGGGTAGGCGTAATTGCTGTAAAAGTCATTATAGTCACTGCTGTCAAATGAGTTTGTATAATAAAAATATACTGCTGGGTAACTGGTAGATTCGGTCAAAAGGATATTGTTTTTTAATGTATTATAATTGTTCGAGTGGTAAGTATACAGGGCATAATTAAAGCGCACTTTTATCGTGTTGTAATAAATGTTATGGTATAAAGTGTAATTTGCTAAATAGATACCATAATCCTCTACATTGATCAGGTTATTGACGATGGTGGCCTCATTCCCTGATGTGCCATAGCAGTAACTAAGATAGATACCATAGGACATGTCCGGCGCATTGATGTGGTTGTCCGCTATGACGTTGGCGCCGTCGCAGTAAGTGAGGTAAATCCCCTTAGCGTGCATATAACTGCCCACGATGCTGTTGCCGCGGATGGTCACAGCATCAAAATACTCGATGTAGATGCCGGAGTAGGTATCGGTGAWGGTATTGTTGCTGATCTCCAGCCCCGTRGGCGRGCTGCTGGTGTTATCGCTGTCCAGGTAGATAGCATAATAGCCACCATTGGTAAAGGTATTATTCTTGATCTTAAGGCCTGYCGCATCGGCACCACTGCCGTAGATCGATGTATGGAGGTTTTGGCTGGACTGAACCCCAAGGAACTTGCTGCTGTCAATGGTGACGCTGTCCACCACCCCGGACAAGACTATATTCCGGCTGTAGGTAGTGCCCAGGTTCTTAAAAGTGATATGCTTCAGCGTAATATGATCGGTGCCATTCAGATGTAACACATAATTAGACTCACTGCTGTTAGCCGTATTCTCCCAGATCACGCTGTCCGCATTGGCATCTGCAGACTGAAAGGTGACCTTATTTGTTGCTGACACACCTTGGATCTCACCCAGCACCAGCGGTGCGTCATAAGTGCCGGCCAGTATATTGAAGGTCACCGGGCCGCCCACACTATAGATCGCTAGAGCATTAACTGCTGCAGCAAGGGAATCATAATCGCCGCCGGAGCCAACGGTATAGC
>NVVH01000005.1 GCA_002402135.1 Fidelibacterota bacterium
TTCTGGTAGTTTCTCTCCAGTTTCTTTTGCCTGTTTGTAAAGCTCACTACCAGGCAAAGCCATTACAGGATACGCATTCCAGGCCAAAGTACACAGTTCCAGACTAAGATCTAATGTTTTCTGCATTGATTCGTGATCATCCCCAGGCAATCCAAATAAGTAATTTGCTATCACTTCAATATCGGCATCATCACAGACAATGACCGGGTCCTTACCTCCTAATTCCAGAGACAACTTTTTGAAATGAGGAGCAACTGCCCTACTTATTATTGCACCAGTTTTAGTGCCGCCTGTAAAGGATATTGCTTTTATTCCCGGGTGAGTTGTAATGGCTGATCCAGCTTCTGGCCCACTTCCGTGGATTATGTTCAGTACTCCATCTGGTAGTCCTGCCGACTTAGAAATACGCCCTAATTCTTGCGCGGTAAAAGGAGTCAGTTCAGATGGTTTTCCAATAACACAATTACCAGTGGCTAATGCTGGAGCAATTTTCCATGAAAAAAGATAGAGCGGAAGATTCCAAGGGGAAATACACCCCACTACACCAAGAGGTTCGTAATTAATCGTGTTTGAACCAAATTCTTTAGATTCAAATTTTTGACCGTTAAATTTTCTGACCATATCAGCAAAAGTATGAAAATTTGAGATGGCTCGCGGGAGATCAACCGAACGGGCAAGAGAAACTGGTTTCCCGGTATCGCGTGACTCTGCTGCAGCCAAAGTATCAAAATCGGCTTCTATGCCATTAGCGATTGCATCTAGGATATCTGCACGCTCATCTACGGGCATTTGTGACCAGGATGGAAATGCTGACTGTGCTGCAATGTATGCCTCCTCGACATCATTTTTTCCAGATGCTGGTGTTCTACAATAAATTTCGCCGGTGGCCGGTTCATATACATCTAGATATTTACCTGAAACAGGATCAGTAAACTTGCCATTAATAAAGTTTTTTATATGATCCATCATACAAAATCCATTTTGATGTCTACTGCCTTAGCACCAATCGTGAGCGAGCTCATCGAAACAGCATCAATTCCTGTAACAGCATATTGTTGTAAGGATTTATAATCAATGCCACCGCTGGCTTCCACGAAAATATCTTCCCCCCCTCTATGCGATCTTATAATTTTAACCGCTTCTCTTACCTCCGCTGGGTCCATATTATCCAAAAGGAATCCATCAACATCGCAATCCAAACCTCCCCGTAATTGATCAAATGTGTCTACTTCCAATTCTATTGGAATGCTGTTGCCAGATCCAGATTTAATGGTTGCGATAACCTTCTTTATACCCCCTGCAGAATGTATGTGATTATCCTTAATCAAAATGGCGGAAGACAGATCAAGGCGATGGTTCGTTCCTCCACCAACAGCAACGGCATATTTTTCAAATAACCGTAAGCCAGGAGTGGTTTTACGTGTATCTAGAAGCAAAAAACCCTCAGGCAAACCCAGATCAATACATTTTCTTGTTTCTGATGAAATCCCACAAATATGAGATAAAAGGTTTAACATAACTCTCTCGTGCAGCAAAATATCCTTGGCAGGGCCAGAAATATCCGCTATCAATGTTTTCGTGCTTACTTTTTCACCATCTCGGATATTTAATTCAACACTACAGTTTTCTGAAAAACAATAAGGTAAAACTTGCTCACCACAAAATACAAACTCTTCTGCAGCTATTACTTGGGCAACAACATTCCTATTTTCAGAAACAGTACTTTCGGTTGTAAGATCACCTTCGGGCATATCTTCACAGAGAAATTGATCAATCTTTTTACATACCCATATAGGGTCCAACTTCAAAACTTTTGAGAACGTAATTCGTTTGGACATCAGACACCAAAACGCCCGCCATCAATGGAGAAATCTGCACCATTTATATAGCTGGCAGCATTCGAAGCCAAGAATGCAACAGCAGATGCGATTTCATTCGGTTGCCCGATGTGGCGAAGGGATGTTTTATTTGCTGTTTGCTCTACCATTTCGTCATAAGAAATACCCGCAATATCAGCCCTAGTTTCCAGCAGTTCTTTTAATCGCACTGTACTGATGTAACCTGGCAAAATGTTGTTGACAGTTATGCTGTCTGAACCCAATTCTAATGCCAATGTTTTCGCCCATTGGGCCACTGCCCCCCGAATAGTATTTGACACACCTAATCCGGGGATTACTTGACGAACTGATGTAGAGATTATATTAATAATACGTCCATAGCCCAATTCCTTCATCCCGGGGACAACCACTTGTGCCAACAATTGATTAGCAATAACATGTCGACGAAAAGCAATAATAAATTCATCTGTTTTGGCCTCTATAAGTGGACCACCAGGTGGGCCTCCGGTGTTATTCATCAAAATGTGAACCGAGCCTGACTTAGCTAATAGATCCAATGTTTTTCGTTTTAGATCATCAGGGTCATTAAAATCCGCACATATATAGCTGTGCCCGCTTCCAGCTAATTCTCTTGTTATGTTGTCGAGCTTTCCCTCATTGCGAGCAGCCAAAATTATAGTAGCTCCTCGCTCTGCCATCAATTCAGCACAGGCTTTGCCAATTCCATCAGTGCTGCCGCACACTAAGGCACGTTTTCCTTCCAAGCTCAAATTCATTAATCATCTTTCATTATAATAAAATCCCAGATTACGTAAGATATTGTCGGGCAATTGGGGTAGCGCTGACCGCGGTATAAGGAAAGTAGTCAAATGTGCAATGTCTTCAAAAACGCGATGGCGTTCTGCTGTCTCTTTCAAATATGAAAATCCTGTTGAACCGCCAGTGCCTATTTTCCTCCCAATCATTCTGGTAACCATTAAAGCATGACGATAGCGCCATGTTGTCAGTAACTCATCCATATCCACTAACCTGCTTAATAATTTATAAGGATTATGTAAAATAGGGCGATCACGGTATAACAAAATAAGGAGTGCTGCTTTTGTGGCACTGTATGATAGTCGGCGTTCTTTATTGTCCACCAATTCTTTGTACTTATCTTCATCAAATAATGCGTCAAACATAGATTCTGTCTTTTCATATGCTTGCAGATGGACATTCTTTTCTTTTTTTGAAAGACGATCATTCTCTTTAATGTGTTTCCTATCGCTATTCAGCATAATGCTCACAGCTATTCGGTACTGTTTCCAAAAGTTGAAGTCCTTGAATTCCAAAAAAGGTGTACGCTCTAACCATTTTTCAACTAATTCAAATAATGATGGCGCTTTTTCTACTTCTTCAATTAATTTTTTATGTTCATCCGTTATATAAGATTTGTAACTACTACCTTCATAGGCATATCTACTGCTTTCTTCCAAACCAAGTTTGTTTTCTAACAACCTAAACTGTACGCTTTGAAAACCCGATGCAGGAATGAGGAGATCCCGGAAGTCTAAAAAGTCCATGGGAGTCATTGTTTCCAATACTTGTATCTGATCTATAAGAATTTTCTGAATTTCTATAATACGATCTAGGCGGCTCGTGGAGATTCCTATATGTGATTCACGTACTTTTTTTCTATCAAACGCATCAATAATAGAGTCTAATTCATAAAGGATTTGCTTAAACCACAATTCGTATATCTGATGGATTATAATAAAAAGCATTTCCTCGTGCGCACTCTCACCAAGCTCTTTACTTAAAAGTTTTTGGCTATTTAAAATTTTATCTAACTGCAGATAATCGTGGTAATATTGAGGGGAGTCTGGCTTTTTCATATAATGAAAATTACATCACATATAAGGTGAAACATATAATCTTATGTAGATTTCCTCGATTTAGCCGTGGTCTTTTTTATCTCTTGCGTTGCATGGTGCAGGTTAAAAAATGATTTTAAAACCAATGTTTACTTCATTGTCCCACTTCTTTACGTTTCCCGGGGGTTTTGAGTTGTAACTATCTTCTACAGTTAAATTAATGGTAAGCCATTTTAGTGTTGTAGGTAGTGTAATGGCTGCATTATGCTCAAGAAGATAGCTTGATAAATCGCCATGGATGGGTTTGAAGAAAAACATAGAGTTGAAAGTTACACCCGATGAAAATGTTTTTTTATACTTAGGTCTAAATGACCATCTAAAGTGTGTTGTTCCAACTTCATTTACATAATCCTCTAATTCATAAATTGCTGCTCCGCTGATAGAAAATCCATGACCTAATGCCCATTTTAAACCCGCTCCCATCTCCATCCGAGATTCTAAGCCAGCGGTTGAATCATATTCCCAACTTGTCAGCAGAAAAGGAGAGATTTTCTGGTGTGCCATAATATCGAAGAAGATAGACGCCTCACCTTCGTTTTGATAGAGGCTATCATTTAATGTCCCGCGGGCATGAGAGAGAGAGATCCGAAGTTCTGTGTCTTTAAGTAACACTGTACCTATCTGGAGATCTCCTTCACGTTCGAATGCAGCAGATGCAGAATATTCCGATTGTTCGGTATTACCACTTATCAGCGACCAAGAACCGGCAACAGAATTTTTCCAGAAACCTGTACCACATAATGAATCAAATCCAAGCGATACCACGAGCAATAAAAGAAAACCTCTCCCGCTCAGGTGAACCGGGAGAGGCTCTCCATAGCTGAAATTTGGTTGGATTCTATTCCACCATTTCCCCGCCACCCAGAAGATCCTCCAAACTGAAACGACCATCTTTTTCCATCTGTCTGGCTGCTGTGACAATACTCTTTTGTGCCATATCAATATCCCTTTTAGCAACAGACCCTTCCACGGGTTCAAACATGGCCTGTTTTTTCTGCGGGAGATTTTCAATTACTCTATCCACAATAGCTTGATCAAGCCCTTTTAACGCCATTGAAATAGTATCCAATTCTACTGAATTCATTAAATCTCTAAGGAGATTGTCTGGAAATTGAAAGATATCATCAAAGGAAAGATGGTACTTCTTAATCTCCTTCAGCAAATCAGGAGACTCCCTTCCGATTGCTTCCAAATATTTTGCTTCCTCTGCAGGGCTCATTGAGCTGAGTAACTCTGCCACATCTTTTCCACCGCCTCTTGAAAAGTCTACACCCCTGGGAAGAAAATGGGATTTTTCTTCCAATTGCGAAGCAATGTTGACCACTCCCTCAAGCGGGATTTCATGTAATGCTCCCATCTCCAATAGAACACGACCCGTATTTTCTGGAGGAAGTCTATCCAGAACAAAACCGCGTTGTTCGGTATCTACCTGAGCTAGCGCCAATGCAATAATTCGAGGCTCTTCCACCTCTACTAACGCTAACAGTCGTTCATCTGGCATCCCATCTAGGAATTGGAATGGGCGCTTAGAATCTCCATCCCCTTCACTAAATTTCTTAGAAAGGAAAGATAGGTAAAACTCATCAACTACCTGTTTTTTTACAGGTGTTGAAACTGCCCCCATTTCACGTATCCGTGTACGTATTTTTTTTATATCTGTCTCGTGAATACCCTTGACAAGTTTAACAGCCAAACTTTCACCTAAAATGGTAAATAGTATAGCTACTTTGTCTAAACCAGAAAGTGTATTGTAATCTGTAATCATCTCTAAGTACCTACTTTTTTTTCTTCTTTTTTTTCTTCTTTCCCTGTTCTTCTTTGGCTTCAGGTTCCGGTTCGGCAGGTGCGGCTTCAGCGGGCTGGGCTGCTTCCGTTGGAGCTGGAGCCTCTTGTTCAAGCCATTCGCGTACGATGGTTGTCGCCGTATTTGGTTGCCCCACACTCATAGAAACAACYGATTGTCTAGCAGATCTAATCTCAGACTGCATCACAGCTGTATCTTCCTCCGTTTCCACAACCGGCTCAGGTTGTGTCTGTAGTTGAGGTTGCTGCACAGCCGTGACCGGAGGTTCACTTGCCTCTGATTGGTCTTTATCATTTTTTTTACTCTTCTTCGTCTTCTTTACTTTTTTTTTCTTCGGGGGAGGCATCATCCAAGGAGGCGGCATAACGTATTTCGGTTTAGACCTCCCGTTGAAAATGATAACAGCGGCAAGTGCTATCACAGCCAAGAGTGAAATGGCACTCATYAGATAAATGGGAAGATTGTCTRTTCCGCYTGATGATTCCTCCTGAGGCGCAGTTGATAARCCTTGAGGCTGCATAGCGGATTGTTCRSTTTCTTCGCTTTCTTCTTGCCCTTGGCTGGCAATTAATTGAAGACTGTCCAACCGAGTTTGTAAAATGGATATTTGATYGGCGTATTCTTCCATACGCGCCTGTTGAATATCTTCTTCGGCCGCMACCAAGGAAGCTTCTTTTTCCTCAATCTGGTTTCTTAAAGATGAAAGTTCCGATGAGAGCAGAGCAACTTCTTCTTTTCTTCGTGAACGTTCTTCTTCCTGCCAACGCAGCCATTCTTCCATTAACATATCGCTTTCGGCAGATTTATCTGTGGTCTGGGCGCTCTCTAAAGAATCAATTTTATGTGCAATAGTTCGAAGGATTACTGCTTCAGCAGTTTTTTTATCTTTACGTTCCTTGAATGAAGCTGTCATGATGGAAAGTACGTCGCCCCGGCTTCTATCGAATTTCGATGCAACCATAATAATTTGTCGAACATTTTCAATTAGCTCTGGAGCAGAACCCTCTGGTAAAATACAACCRATCTCCATTCGCTCAACTTTGGGGAGTGAAGACTTGATATCTGTATATGTTTGAGTAACAATCTTAGACTCTCCTGAAGTTGGTGACGRAGTGGTTGCAGTGGAYTTGTCTGCTGGGACTKCAGCAGCGGGTTCATCTTCATCATAACTGCCAAACTCAAAACCCGGGATAGGAAGGCCAGTAAGACGAGATTTTCTTTCATCCGCAGCAGAAACACCTTCACTGGGCAGGTCTGCCTTAGGCTCTATTCCGGTAGTAGTATGCTCGGTGCCAGGTCGGAAAGTGACTTCTTCTTTTACAGTAGGGGTGAATATTAGGTCTACTGTAACATCTAAAACATAGCGCTGGTCATCCAAAATCTTACTTAGTGCATTTTCGATGCGGGAATGCAAATCACGTTCCAACATCAGTTTCTGTGAAAGGTATGTGGACTCCTGACCTATGCCAAAACCGATTAACAGCACAAGAAAGAGTGCTGTACTTGTGGCTTGAAATAATCGTTTTTTCATGTCTGCTCCTTTTCGTACAAAATTATTCGTTCCAGGATTCTTCTTTTTATTTGTCCCAGTCTTCTTGCTTTTCTTTGTCTATGCTGGTAGCAAGGAATGTAATTCCCACACGCCTGTTTTTCGCCCTATCTCCAGTTGTGGAATTATGTTTTAGAATAAGTGCTTCGTTGACGAGGCGATCAGTAGGCGCTTCCCGTGGAATAAATTCAGCATAACCCACCGCCTGTAACCTCGAGGGATCTATGCCTAATTTGATAAATTCTCTAACTACAGCAGCAGCCCTTGCTCCGGACAACTCCCAATTACTGGGAAATTTATCATGGTATTTGGGGGGGAGTGTCAGATTATCTGTGTGCCCTTCAACAGCCAYYWWGWTRNAWSMTYGSKNAWTYAYKGSAASNAKKWYCTGGNGMMCGGGAATTATTCCAGCTTTCAAGATAGCCGAGCCTGAACCAAAGCTGATATCCGAAGAAAGGTTGGCTGTCACACCTTTGGTGCTTGTTGTGACTTCCACGGGTTTTTCTCCTGTTTCGGGGTTCGGTTCCATTTCCTTTACCAGTTCCTCTAATGCTGAGTGTATATCCCCGAGAGACATRGCTTGGCTATCAACCTCTAATTTTTTTCCAACCGATTTCCCCATAGAATCTGCCATCTGTTGTAACTTCACCGGATCTATGGTAGAAATTGCAGCCAGCAAGACAAAGAACGCAAAAAGAAGTGTCATCATATCCGCAAAGGTACCAAACCAAAGCGGGAGCCCTTCCTCTACAGAACCAGCACCATCCTCGTAACCTTTTTTGTAAGCCTTTTTTTCTTTGGGTGTTGCCATTTAGAGATTACCCTTCTTCTCGCTTCCATTCCTTGGGTGGAATAAATGAATTGAGTTTTTCTCTCACGATTAAGGGGTGTTTTCTCTGATGAATCAATCTTGTCGCCTCAACGAACATTGCTTGTTGAGTACTGGTAGAAGAAACWCGAGTAATAAGCTTTGCCGCCATAGGAAGAAAGAAAAGRTTGGCCAAAACGGCACCATAAAACGTAGTAATCAACGCCGCTGACATACCGGAGCCGAGGGCATCTGCGCCGCCGCCGCCGCCGAAGCCCGCCAACATCACAACCAGACCAATGAGTGTACCAATCATTCCCCACGCGGGCGCCATTACTCCCATAGTCTGGAAAAGACTGGCTTGTGAACGCTCTCTAATTTCACGATATTGTATTCTAGTTTCTAGGATATCTATCAACTCTTCCTCGGAATAACCGTCCACTACCATCTGTACACCATCTCTGAAGAACGGGTTTTTAATACCCTCAATTCCTTTCTCTAAATCCGCAGCTCCCTTTCGACCAACGTTGGAAATTTCCACAGCATCATCCACCAAAAAACCCAACTTTATTTTGCTGCCTTTAAAAACGGCACCCATTGCGGACCCCAATTGCAATACCTCAGAAAGAGGGAAAGCGACTGAAACAGATGCTACCATCCCCCCGAAAACAATGGCAAAACTAGACATAGAACCAAACATGGCAAAGTCTGGCGTAAGTAGGATAATCCCTCCTCCGATAGAGACAAGACCCAGAAGAATTCCTACAAGTGTTGCAATATCCATTTATTCCCCCCTACTTACTCACGGCTGAAGCTTGTTGTTTTCAATCGATTTTCATGCAATGCCTTAAGAATATTCCTCACATCGTCGTACTCCGGATCCATCTGCAGAGCAAGATTCCAATTTATCGTGGCTCGCTGAGCATCTCCCAACTTATAATAAATAGACCCACGCCTGGCATATGCTAAGGCCAAATTGGGATTTAATTCTAGTGCAGTTTCTACTTCCTGAAGCGCTTCGCGATAATCTCCAGAGTAAAAATATCTTAAAGATCTTGACAGATGACGCATAGCCCTATTGATGTTTTTTTGAGATTTATTTCTGACTAGCATCATGGTTTTTACTGAATCTTCAAGGGAGATATTCTTCTGTTTAAGTTGAGCAATCTGTGTCGCAAGATTGCGTAGCTCGTGATCGCTGACACGCAAGGAGTCTCGCAAAGAAGACACTGCAACATCTGCTGCTAACATTGTGGAATCATACATCCCTTCCATCGGTGATGGATAAGGACCTCCCTCAACTGAGGGCAAGGATGGCACTTCTTTCCCGATACTTCGAGGGACGGACATGTCAAGGCCGAGTGTAAAGCCCGGATGGGTGGCACCGTAAGTCTCGGTCCAATCGGGTAAATTCTGTATGTGGGTGAATCCTAGGCTCAGGCGATAATCCGAGGTAAGGGGGATGCGGAGTCCCACATTGATGCCCGTTCCGTCGAATTCACCCACAAAATCCAAACCGCCCCATTTAGGCAGAAAGGGTGTATGAAGTATAAATCCCGCAAAGACTCCAGCGTTTGTACCTGTTTCAGTGCTTRCACTATCAGGATCTGATGAAGTGGYTGTTGTGGCTAGCTGTTGCGCAAAACCACCTGTTCCAAATCCCATATATGTACTTAACTCGTAGTCACCTAGAGGTTTTTGGCTACCCAGCACACCGAAGAAAGACAACTGTTTGGGATCCAGGCTTACGCCTGATTCAGCATTCTCGAAAACAATATCATGGATACCAAYGGAGAATGAAACATCCCCCTGAGAATAAAGTCGCTGCTGTACGTGGAACCCAAATTCTACCGGGGGAATGTATTGTGATTCATCCAGCAAGGCCGTAGTRTCAGCCCCYTGTCCGGAAGAAAAACCCAGTGTGAARTTTTCGGATAGATCCATAGAAAAATAAACTCCCCGGGCTGTATTGAATGGTGAGAAGTTGTGAATTTCTGTTCCGAACCCAGCACTAAAGAGGTAAGGAGATCTGACCGTACTGGTAGTMGGAATCTTTATCATCTGTCCAGGATGAGTATACGACACACGAGTCACAGCRTTCACAGAGACCAGAAAAATCATAGGGATAAAAATATTAACGACAGTCTTGCGGAGTAATTTCATATTATTTCAATGATCTGTTGTATTCCATCTGAGCCAGGCGATAGTACTCACTCTCCGGATATAATTCCACAACTCCAGCAAATGCCGCCACTGCTTTTTCTTCCTCCCCAAGCTGGCGAAACGCCAAGCCCTGCAGAATCATCGAATCATCCAATTTATCAGATTCCTTGAATAGGTCTAGTTGCRTAAGAACAGATAACGCYTTTGATGGCTGGCCCAGCTGAAAATAGCAATCAGCCAKCCAATAAAGAACGTTACCTGCTGTAATGTCATCAGAAGCCTCCACCGCCAAATCAGAAAACTGACGAGTAGCCGTTTGATAATCTTCACGTTGGTAGGCAAACACAGCATTCATATAAAGCATRCGGTTGAACACTGGCGGATTTTCATCTTCAGCGACAACTTCTGGCGCTTCATTTTCCTCCTCAACTTGTGAGTTTCTTTCCTCAGTTGTACTCTCAACAACTACTTCCAAATCTTGARCTGGAGATTTCACCTGATCTATTAGGTTGTTAATGATGTCGCGAAGTTCGTGGTTCTCTTTTTGTAAGTTTTCTGTCTGTCGCTGAAAAGCAAGTTGAAGACTTTCAATTTTGTGGTTGATGCGGGCCAGTGTCTCCTGTAGCTCCTTTGTTGAAGCCATATAAACAGAACCGCTGGGTGCCTTATCGATGAATAGCTTAACCTTTTCAGGGGGGGCCTTTATAAGTCTATTGACCTCTTCATCTCCAGTTGAAGGTTCGATAACAATACCGAGATCTAAAAAAAAGYCATCGTTGGCGCCACTAGAAGTTGTCTGTGATTTAAGGTGGGGAGGAACAACAATTACTATAACTAATAAAATAAAAAATTGTCGGATAACTGATTGGATCACTCGTATTCTTCCCAATCAATCGTGGGGGAATATCCTATAAACTGTCCAAAACTGGAAGRTAAAACTAAAGTAAAGTTACCTGTTGCGCCAGGCAGAAGGGAGGAATCTGTGACAATTCCTGAATCAAATGTGTGATAAGTCCCCGAAACAAATGTCGTCAGGGTTTGGGTCTCTCCACTCCAGTTCTTACGGAAAACAAAATTAACTTTGACAAAATCAGCCCTGCGGCCTCCTATGTTTTTTACCTGCCCAGAAAATGTAACGTTTTGTGAACGATCTTTCCGCTCGGAAATATTTCCCACAAGGACAATGTTGGCAGATCTTCGCTTGTCAGATAATCGTTCAGTTGGGTCTGAAGCAACATATCTTGGCTCAGCCARTTTAGGCATAGGGGGTGGACTGTATGTCTCTCGAATCTGCTCAGGGATATATTCCGGATCTTCTCTCCCAGCTGCATTTTCAATAATCCTAACAACCAGTTCACGTTCAATCACTAAGTACCCTAACAATGTTTCAACTTTGAGGATTTCCTCATCTTGGTAAACAACTTTTCCAAACACTGTACTGCCATTACTCATTATAATCTCTTTACTATAAATAGAGAGGGGGTTTACCCACATTTCACTTTTTGCCTGGAGATCTCTAAGCTGAGAACCAACATGATCTAGCTCTGCCTGTAATTTCTTTACTTCGAAACTTACTTCAGTAGAAATGTAATCTTCCTGAGGAATTCGTTCTGTAGACTTTTCTCCTTCTATACTTGCACCTGACTTAACGACTGCATCAGAGGCTTTAGTCTTTGACAGCACCAAGATGATTTCAAGATCATCATTCAACTCAATCTCCTTTGACGCAGCCACCTGAACTTCCTCACCTGTCTGGGGGTTTCTACCGGTTCTAGCAGCGACCAGAGAATATTTCCCTTCTTCAATCTTTTTGATTTTGAAGGCACCTTTCCTGCCGGTCTTATCATCTTTTACTTCATTCCCRTCAGAATCGAGGAGTACAACTACGACACCTTTGAYTCCTTCACCGTCAATATCTTCTACGRTACCTTTTATGGTGTATTTCTTGGTTTTTGCGGAAAGAGGCTGCTKSWKMASYAASARCSNCGRGCWRYRRYWGGNNAATYYNATRRCKKRYWYTSRMWKYGACSYNCNGGRTYTKGMCYNGGAYTAAGGGATGCCAAATGGCACAGGAAAGTCTATGATTGTCTGATGAAAATGGCAAGAAAAAAGGATATTTATTTCATTGGCAGAGAACTTTTGTGACTAATGGTGTTTATTGTAAATTGAGGGCATGTATGAGAACTATAATAATTACGATAATCTGTTCTTTAATGTGATACCTAATGCTGTAGGCAACATCAAGATTTTCGGGAAAGAAGATGAATTTATAATCAAGCAGGATTACAACTCGATTCCTGAAGAAGAGCATGAAATATGGGGGCGCCTTCACCACAAACTTATTTCCCCCGTTGATCAGTATGCCTCGGGAGAATATCTACAGGGACTGAAGGCTCTTGAACTAGACCAAAACGCCATGCCGAATTTTAAGATCATATCAGATCGCTTGGGAAAAATCTCCGGATGGGTAGCCGTACCAGTATCCGGTTTCTTGGATGAAAATGTTTTTTTCACACTCACAGCGCAACGCGAATTTCCGGTCACAGATATTATTCGTAACAGTAAGCGCTTTGATGAAAAATATGTGGGAGTGTCAATCCAAAATGAGGATGCCTATACCCCGGAACCTGACATCTTTCATGATATTTTTGGTCATTTACCTTTTCTTACAGATGATGCTTATGGAAACTTTGTGGGAAAAATGGCTCAACACGGTCTTGAGCTCATTAAAGATGAAAGAGGTTTGGGTCCACAACTTATTGCTCACAATCTCAAGCGTTTGCAGAATCTAGCTTGGTGGACTTACGAATTTGGTGTGATGAAGAAACAGTCAAACACAGATGCCCTCAGGAAAGAACCGAACGATATGGATTACGAAATTTACGGAGCAGGTATTATCTCATCCTACAGCGAGGTGATGAATGTTGTTAGCTGTGCAAAAAGAATTTTAAATGGTTCTGAGTTTCTTAACTTTGATATAGAGGAAGCATCCTTGACGCGGTTCGACTACAGTGATATTCAGGATCGGTATTACGTAATTGAATCCATGGAAAGTTTATATAGCTCATTTTATGATAACCGTGATCTGTTTTTATTTGAAGGACAATGATCAATCATTACAAAAGTGATTGCAACCAAGAAGAACTATTAGTATCTTACTCATAATTAGCTCAGGATAAGTTGTGGTTCGACTGAGCCATTTGTTGGGCTATAATTAGGATAAAGGAGGGAAACCCATGAACAACGGTTTTAGTCAATTAATCGCATTTCTACTGCTATTGGTTCTTGCCATCGGCGGACCTATCTACTTAAAAGATCAGAAAGCCCAAAAGGAGCAGGAAGATCGAGCCACTCAAGGAGCTCTAAAAGCTGAGGAAGCTAAACTGCAAGCCATAGAAGATGCTATATACAAAAATAAAATAGTTCATGATGGCGATCCTGAGACAGCAAGTATGGCTATCTCTCTGAACGGTAACGGTCTTGATAGTGWTGRYGATAATCTTACTTACAAATGGGAGCAGMTTGSCGGAARTGAGGTTACCATCGAYAACCCAGAATCTCCTTCTACCAGTTTTGAGGCGGGTCCGGRTGAATATACATTCCAGYTWACTGTGRCAGATCCTTACGGTGCAACTTCAAGCAGTCAACAAACTTATAGAATCAGCGAAGAAACCAACTCTGATCCTGAGGCCAATATAACAGAATAACCCACAGATATAGATATAACTTAAAAAGAGGGCGCTTTCAGCGCCCTCTTTTTAATATTTTCACAATTCAAATTCAGTTAACAAGGAAAAGAGATTTATCAAGACTAGYAAAGAAGCGCTGGAAAAACTCGGGCTCCTGGACGGGTCCAGCCGACACCACACTTCCGCCAACTAACCKYTCYCCCTGGGCACTCACTCGAACTTTGGTTTGATTTTCTCCAATCATCTCGAGATTAATCGTCACCTTATACTTATATACAACGGGYCCRCTAGGGCTGTCGTCATCATTGTGGAAATARTGTTGTTGTTCTGAATCTCCATCATCGTCATCACTACCACCGGCWTTTGTCAGCAAAGCTATAAAACYGATAAACAGKACCGCCACCGCTGCTATTCCGCATACTTTCTTCCAGTCTAAAGGCTCCTCAATACCCTCTTCCTTCACTGTTTCAGYCTGCTTGCCTTCCGTATGGCGRCTGGCTTGAATGAGTCCGAAATCCGCTTCCACCACATCTACRCTGTAGTAAAGATCYTGGAGAACATTCAGCGAWGCCTTAAGCACCTGATTGTACTCCGCATCAACAGTCYGCGTCTCCATACTTCTTGCTTCAGCGACAGTAGCAGGAGGTTTGGTTGGAGCACAGCCGGCAATAAAAGATATAAGGTATAGTCGGAGAGTAAGATTGACGAACCTCATTAARCGGGTTTTGGGGTTCCCGAAATACTTCATTTAAAACTCRGTGGAATGATACGTGAAGTCAGTGACCCGACCATTGTCATCAAACGTGATGAGTACTGTAAGAGTACGCTGAGTAGATTCATTTGAACTCCAGAAAAGGAAGCCGCGGCTTGTTGCCTCTTTTGACACACGATCGTACGTCCACACCTCATTTCCACCCTTGTTCTTGGAAATAATGTTAGGAGCCCCYAAWGCTTYCTGAACTTCACCGCCAGAGATACCAAYATGGATAGAAGACTGCACCATACCGAGTGTCAGTCGGTCAGCCTGTGATTGTGGCGCACAGCTCATAAGAAACAGTGGAATCCCCACCAAGATTATTTTCCTGATTATCATTGTATCCCCCTTGATTCCAGCTTTTTCCAAATTTACGCCTTCTCTTAATTGCGGTTCCAATTTTATTTTCCCATTGAAATAATCGAACTCTGGATTATTGCAATTGACTCCCATTACTCCTATACTCGGATCGTGTCGAAATTACTATTACGCCTTTTTCTTTCTGCACTCTTTCTGCTGACTGCCTGCCAGCAGGACCCTGATCCCGATATATTTGTAATTGCTCTTACCGGAGACATTAGAAATTTCGACAGTGCACARGCTGTAGACGTACGCTCGGGGCAAGTCATCGCTCTCACCTACGACAATCTAGTRCATTTTGGAGATAGCACGGAACTGATCCCCGGTATTGCCAAATCGTGGACTCTATCTAATGATAGACTTACCTATTCCTTTAGTCTCTACCACGATTTTCGCTTTCACGATGGCACAGAGATTACCGCTGGAGATATTCGCTACTCTTTGGAACGGGCCGCACAAGGCCCGCAGAGCTGGCTCTTTACACGTATTGTCGGTGCCAACAACTTTCTCGCCGAAGAAACCTCTCACATCACGGGAATCTTCCTGCCGGAAGGTGAAGATGGGTTTGTAGTAACAATAAAGTTAGCGGAGCCGTTCTCCCCTTTTATTCAATTTATGGCAATGCCCGCCTCTGCCATTGTTAACCGAAAAGCCGTGGAGAGCGGTTCAATTGACCTGACAATTAAGGCAGCCGGTTCGGGTCCTTGGAAGTTAGTGGATTGGGTACGGGACGGACACTTGCTTTTCTCCGCTAATGAAGATTATTTCCATGGTAGTCCAAAAATGAAGAAGCTCAAGCTGCGGATTATTTCTGAAGAGATGACACAATCTGCGGAGTTTGAGACAGGGAGTTTGGATGTTATGGAAATCCCTCTGGCCGAGACTGAAGTGTGGCTGAATGATCCGCGGTGGGAAGGGCTAATTTATGAACAACAGGAATTGAGCACCTATTATATAGGGCTGAACTGTTCTCGTCAGCCATTTGATGATGCTCGTGTTAGACAGGCGATGAATCTTGCAGTGGACCGTGAGAAAATTCTACTGTTCGTTTTATCAGGAAATGGAACACTATCCCACAGCGCCATCCCTCCCGGCATCTCAGGCTACGACCACTCCCGCACTCCTTATTCCTATGATCCACAGCAGGCACAGCAGCTTTTAAATGAGGCCGGCTTTCCCGATGGATTTTCTATGGAACTATGGCAGAGTCAATCCTCAGGCTTGACACAAGTAATGGAAGCGTTTCAATCTTACTGGAAAGCGGTAGGTATCGAGGTTAAAATTGTTCGGAATGACTGGAACATGTTCAAGTCCGCCATTCGAGAGGGGAAGCCTGATGCTTATTACCTCGACTGGTTCGCCGACTATCCGGACGGTGAGAACTTCCTCTTCCCCCTGTTTCACTCATCGGAGTCCATGACCAAGCGGAATCGCTATTCCAACCTTGAAGTAGATCGACGCATCGAAGAAATTCAGTCCATGCCGGACTCACCCGATCGCAACCGACTGCTGATTGAAGTGGACAGAMTGATCTACGATGACGCTCCTTGGGTTTTCTTGTGGCATTCTGTTAGCCAAGTAGTGACACAGCAATGGATTTCCGGATTTGAGCCGAAACTGATGTTCAACGCCCAGCGATATATAAATGTAAGTAAAAAGCTATCCGAATAAGTTGGTAAAGCTTGATGTGAATTTTCAGTGAATTATTAAAATGGCTACCTATCTAATCAAAAGAATTCTCCAGACCATTCCAGTCATTCTCGGGGTGATAATTTTCACCTTTATCCTTATGTATGTGGTGCCCGGCGATCCAGTGCTCTCAATGGTGGGAGAACGATACGACGAGGCAACCATCCAAARGCTGCGRCAAGATCTCCGCTTGGATGATCCGCTCTTGAAACAGTTTGGTCATTATGTGGGGAATCTCTTTAAAGGYGACCTTGGAAACTCGTTCATCACCATGCGACCCGTGGCGGATGACTTGATGGAAAAACTTCCCTTCACACTGCTTTTGGCCGCTGCCGCCATGGCAGTATCCATTGTCGTGGGGTTGGCAGTAGGAATTATCTCATCGCTTAAGCCCAACTCACTTCTCGACCGCGGAACCATGTTGCTCGCCCTTACCGGAATTTCAGCTCCCGTTTTTTGGGTGGGACTGCTCCTTATCCTTATAATAGGTGTAAATCTCAAGTGGCTGCCACCTATCGGTTACGGTGGAKTTGAATATCTAATCCTGCCGGCGATAACGCTGGGTACCCGCTCAGCCGCTTTCCTGGCACGCATCACCCGGGCCACCATGCTGGATGTGCTGCAGCAGGACTACATTCGCACGGCGAGAGCAAAAGGGCTCCCAGAGTGGAAAGTGGTGCTGAAGCACGCTTTTCCCAACACACTAATTCCCRTTATAACCATTATCGGAGTAGACTTYGGAAGTTATCTTTCGGGCGCCGTGCTAACGGAGTCCATCTTCGGCTGGCCGGGAATCGGAAGGTTTGCTCTGGACGCCATACTAAAACGGGATTTCCCTGTGATTCAGGGAACCGTRCTCTTTGCCGCCATGATGTTCATTCTGGCCAACCTGATTGTTGATCTGCTGTACGGCGTTGTAGACCCGAAAGTGCGACTGGAGCGAAGCAATGGCTGAACGCAGACGAGGACTGTGGCTAGACGCATGGCTACGGATGAAGAAAAACCCGGGTGCCATGTTCGGCTTGGCACTGGTGGTAATCATTCTTACAATTGCCTTATTCGGCCCCTGGTTGGCACCCATGGACCCTAACGCTCAGATCCTTGAATATCAGCGGAAACCAGCAGGGTTTATGGGAAATGTGATTATCCTGAAGAAAGGTGAATTGATGGTAAGCCCCATCGTTCCTGTTAAMTCGTTTATTATGGAAGGCGATTTGCTCCGCTACACAGATTTGCTGGGACGAACAGCTTCTGTTCATCAGAGCGAGCTGAATGGAACCTCGGAAAACGATTGGCACCAGCGGCCCCATTTCTGGCTGGGCACAGACAATTTTGGGCGGGATATTCTGTCGCGGATCATCCACGGCGCCCGCATCTCTGTGGAAGTTGGCTTCATCGCCAGCACCCTGTCGCTGCTTATCGGAACAATACTTGGACTCCTGGCCGGATACTACGGCAGATGGGTGGATACAATCATCATGCGGATAACGGACATCATGTTTGGCTTCCCGGCGCTGCTTTTCCTCATCGGCATCACGGCTGCGTTCGAACCGAGCCTGACGGTAGTCTTTTTCGCCATCGGCTTTGTAAGCTGGCCGTCCATGGCTCGCGTCGTGCGAGGACAGGTATTAAGCGTAAAGGAGTACGAGTATGTCCAAGCAGCTAAAGTGTTGGGGCTCAGTGATCTACGCATCCTGCTGCGACACATTCTGCCTAATTGCCTGGCGCCCATCATTGTCTCTTACACCATGGGGATTGCCGGCGCAATTATGGCTGAAGCGAGTCTCTCGTTTCTTGGACTTGGCGCTCAGCCGCCCACGCCTTCGTGGGGAGCCATGATCAACTACGGAAAAGATTTYCTGCGGGTGGCACCGTGGATGAGTCTCTATCCCGGCATCGCCATCGCCATGACGGTGCTGGGCTTCAACCTTCTGGGAGATGGCTTAAGAGATGCACTTGATCCAAAGATGAAGATTGACCGGATGCAGGTGGGGTAAATTAAGAAGGTATTAAGAAATGACATCTTTATCTGTTTGGTTGCCAAAATACGGTCGTAAGTATCGAGGTTCCATCTGCCAGCCCTCCCGCTAGTCGGGAGCAGGCTGCGAAAGATTGACGTACTAACTACACATACGACTCGTAGTCCGGTTGATATTGGCGAGATTTCATATAGTCCAGCAAATCGTCCGGTCGTTCCACGGTTGCCAAACCGCGCTCGTAGGCAACTTCCGCCACAACCGATGCAATAACCGCTGACACATCGCGAATTTGGGGGAGTGGTGGATAAACACTCCCCTTGGCTAAATCATCTTCTGACACTTCTTTTGCCAACGCCTTGGCAGCCGCAAAGAACATCTCATTCGTTACATGTCTCGCACCGCTCTCAATGATGCCCAATCCCACTCCCGGGAAAACATAGGCGTTATTGCCCTGCCCGGGAACGTAGGTCTTCCCATTTAGCGTTACCGGATCGAATGGACTCCCACTCGCGAAGATGGCTCGACCGTTTGTCCATGAGTATGCCTGCTCCGCCGTGCATTCAGCTTTCGAAGTTGGGTTCGACAGTGCAAAAATCACCGGCTGCTCATTGATTTTTCCCATGGCTTCCACGATAGGCTGAGTGAAGGTTTGGGGCTGCCCGGACACTCCAATAAGAATGGTAGGCTTCAGAGTCTCCATGGCAGAGATTAGACTGGAGACTATCTTGTGATCATGAGCATAAGTCAGCTTGTGATCCTGAAGATTGTCACGGCTCTTGACCACTAACCCTTTAGAATCCACCAGCCAGCACTTTCTTTTGGCTTCATCGTGAGACATCCCTTCAGCTTCCAATGCAGAGACAATGAGATTGGCAATCCCAACTCCCGCTTCACCCGCACCTTGGAACAGGATTTTCTGATCGGTGAGATTTTGACCGGTTATGCGGATAGCGGAGTAAATTCCTGCCAGTGTTACACTGGCTGTACCCTGGATATCATCATTAAAGGTACAAACCTGATCCTGGTATTTTCGGAGTAGGCGGAAAGCGTTCTGGTTGCTAAAATCCTCGAACTGAATGAGCGCGCCGGGGAATACATCCTGCACTGCCCAGATAAATTCGTCGATCAGTTCGTCATACACCTCGCCTCGAAGTCGAGTCTGGAGAAGTCCGATGTACAGTGGATCATTAAGCAGTTCCTCATTGTTCGTCCCCACATCTATAGTAATAGGCAGGCAAAGAGATGGGTGAACGCCGGCGCAAGCGGTATAAAGCGCGAGCTTCCCAATAGGAATTCCCATGCCGTTAGCACCCAAGTCTCCCAAACCGAGAATCCGTTCGCCATCGGTTACTACAATTATACCCACCTTTTTCATGGGCCAGTTACGTAAAACTTCTGCTATTCGACCTTTATCGTTCAAAGTAAGATAAAGCCCACGGGGGCGCCGCCAGATATGTCCAAATAGCTGGCACGCTTTGCCAACCACGGGGGTATAAATGATCGGCATAATCTCTTCTACATTGTCAATGACTGTTCGGTAGAATAGGGTTTCGTTCCGGTCCTGCAATGCCACCATGTAGATGTACTTCTCCAAGTCATCTGTTTTGTTGTGAAAGTTCTCGAGAATACGCTTGCTCTGTTCTTCTCCGGTAAATATCCGGGGAGGAAGTAGGCCTCGCAGGGCCAGCTTATCTCGCTCTTCTTCAGTGAAGGCTGTCCCTTTGTTTAGTTTGGGATCGTGAAGAAGGTCAACTCCGTTGAAAACTTTTTTGKGAGTAGCCATGTTTATTCCCTCCTAAAAAATAGGTGGTTTAACAGATTATAAAAGGTTGAGATAGTGATGGGTAAAGACATAAATACGCTTGGCTGCTAGTGGAAAATTACGGAAAAATTAACCAATAGAACAATGAAAGTGCCCTGAAAAAATAGAAAAATTATAAGTAAACAAGTTTGCCATAATGATTGGTATATCTAAATTACCTACCTTGAAAGATGAAAGACGGTTCGGGAAATATTATCGTAGCACCTTTGAACAAGCTTCTTAACTGGGCTCGATCCACTTCTCCATGGTACTTCCAGTTTGGTTTAGCMTGCTGCGCCATTGAGATGATGGCTACAGCGGCTTCCCGGCACGACCTAGAGCGGATCGGTATGATGCCCCGCTCTTCGCCACGGCAGGCAGACGTTATGATTGTTGCTGGCACAGTCACCATGAAGATGTCACTTCGTGTAAAACGCCTCTACGAGCAGATGGCTGACCCCAAATATGTTGTCGCCATGGGGAGCTGTGCTACCAGCGGTGGCCCCTACTGGCAGTACGGATATCACGTTCTGAAGGGGGTAGACTTGGTGGTGCCTGTTGATGTTTACGTGCCCGGTTGTCCACCCCGTCCGGAAGCCCTTATTGAAGGTTTACTTCATCTTCAAGAAAAGATTCGAGATGAGCGCCCTATTCAAGAGACAGTTATTCCAAATCTTAAAAATCTCTTTTCTAAGAAAAAGGTTCCCGCTGTTAAGGCGGGCTAGCAGTCTACCCCTCCCTCGCGCGGCCTTCCACAATTAACTTTTTTAACCAATTAATGTGAAGCGGAAAGTACATACCACAATCACTGCTCTCGGGTGGTGGAAACGACTTAAAGATCGAACCGAAAAAGAATTAGAGTGGTGGTATCGGTATGAAAATAGTGGGCGGGGCCATGGCGCAGATCTGAAAGAAATCCGCAGGCGACAACGCCGGGAGCAGGACTGACGTCCTTGCTCTTTCTATACTTATCCCACTCCAAAACTTGACATGAACAAAGCTGTAAAGCACATTAGGAGCACAATKCTCTCACGTCTGCGGGAACCATTCCATATGCGCGTCGGGGTAGAGGTGGAAAATCTCATCTATCGATCTGATCTGACACGACTTCCTGTAAATCCAGGTGAACATTTTTCTGCTGTAGAATTGAGAAACAGCCTTGAGACTTTATGTGTAGAAGCAGAGATTTCGCCTTCACTTACGATTGAGCCGGGTGGACAGATTGAGTTTGGCGGTTCGCCTTTTCGGAATCTTCATGAAGTAAACACCGAGTGGCAGAAATACCTTAGGCTGCTCTTAAAAATCTGCCGCGAGAAAGATCTCATTCTTCTAGACTTTGCACTTGATCCACTTTACAAGCCTGAAGATGTGACTATTATTGATCAGATCAAGTATTACCTGATGTATGAKCGCTTCGGCACTACGGGATCTCTCGGAAGGTGGATGATGAAGATGAGCACCAGCATCCAACTCAATCTTGACTACAGTTCTGCAGAAGAAGCAGCACAGTTAGCATTCCTCACTGACACTCTCCAACCRTTTCTGTCACTTATYTTCGCCAATGTTCCCTTCATGAATGGTAAGCCTACCGGCAWACGGAATATGCGTCTTGATATCTGGGAAGATACGGATCCCTCGCGGTGCGGTGGACTGCTGGGCCACGGTATAACGACTGATGAAGAATTGCTGTCTGAGTTTGCCAAACTAACAGCAGAGGCCCCGGCTATCTTTGGGAAAGACAGCAGCGGTAATATCAGCCTATTCGATGGAACYATTGGCGACTGGTTGGAATCTATCTCGACCTCCAGAGAACTCTGCAACCAAGACGGGTTGACAGCCCTTCACCAGRTTTTTKCACACGTTCGCTTTAAGGATGTTCTRGAAATCCGGACACCGGACCGCCCACCCTTCGGTTACGAACTGGCGCCGGCGGCCTTCATCACCGGACTTCTGCAAGCACCATGTTGCCTGGATGTGGTGGCGGAAACAGTAGCCTCTTGGACTCTGGAAGAAAGATATGAGGCCATAGAAAAGTCTAAGACTATCGATCTTTCACAAATTGCATTCGATARAAAATCGTTCCGGCACTGGAACGAAAAACTCTTTGAACTCAGTTTGGAAGGGCTGGACGAGCGGGCCGAACAGCTATGCATTCCCAGCGAGCGGATCTACTTGGAGCCATTCGTGGAGCAGTTCCTTTCCAAGGGACCTTGCACCCTTCAAATCCAAGAAGAGTTTGCTTCGTCAGGAAAAACACTAAAGGAGTTTATCCGGAGTCGTTGGGAAAATCAAAAAGGTCAAGTCTCCTCAAACATCTGAACTTGCTTCGTTTGTGAATTCTCCCCATATTCGCATCAATAAACTCGCGGAAGCCTTCCWAGATGAGTACGAATAARAATAACATTAGCAAACCAGTTGTAGGAATAGCTCCCTGCTATTTCCCAAGGGAAAACCGCCTTTGGCTCATGGCCAAGGAGGCCTATAGTAACTGTGTTTGGGAAGCTGGCGGAGTTCCGGTAATCCTCACCTACCCCAACAGCCGTGGAACTGTTGCTGAAGCTACAAAAGCCATTGATGCTCTCCTCATGATCGGAGGGCCGGATCTTCCCGTTGATTATTACGGTGGAAGTACCTACGACCTGAATGGGGAACAGCCCATGCATACCAACCGTGTAGAGTTCGATCGTCAAATTTTCCAATCATTTCTGGGCACAGATAAGCCTATTCTTGGCATCTGCGCCGGACTCCAGCACATTAATGTAATTTTCGGCGGGACACTTTACGAAGATATCCCCTCGCAGCTCCCCGGCCATATTGACCATGGGGCCTATAAGGGAAACGTAGCCATTCACCCAGTTGAAGTAGATGGAAACAGTCTCCTAGGGGATATTATCGATGTAAGGGACATTCCAGTTAACAGTACCCACCACCAGGGCATACGGAAATTAGGTGAAAATCTGAAGCCTACCGCCTGGTCCAGCGACGGCCTTATCGAAGCTGTTGAACCGGTCAATGGTGAAGGAAAATTTGTAGCAGTCCAGTGGCATCCTGAATTGATGCAGGAGGACAAGCGTCAGATTGGTCTCTTCCGTTGGATGGTTGAAGAAGCAAAGAATTGACTGTATTTTATATTCGATTTTCTATTGAAGACTGATTGCTGATTCTATTAAAATATACTACAACTCCCACCTCTACGTGAATCGCCGTGGCCACCCTCAAGTGTAACTGAATTGGCACCGCCAAAATAGAGGTTTTTTTCGTCCCACTCCTGCACCTTGTACCGCTGCTCAAACCATTCCATCTGTTTTTTTGAGAATCCAGGTTCAACATCAAGAACACCTTTTTCGAGGTGAAGTCGCGGCGCCTCCACAGCTTCAGCGATGTCCATCCCGTTACAAAGAGTATTAATAAGCAACTGCACAATAGCAGAACGGATTCGGTTGCTGCCGGCACTGCCCGTCACGAGTACCGGTTTTCCGTTATCCAAAACGATAGTGGGAGCAATCATGGAAGAAATCCTGCGACCCGGTATGTAGCGGTGAAATCCCTCAGGATTGAGGTCCTCTTCCCCCAACATATTATTGRGCATGATGCCTGTMTGCGGAATCATWACRCCGCCGCCCGAACCGTTRGAGRTGGTCACRCTGGCAGCATKCCCTTCCTTGTCGAGCACAGCTACATGAGTGGTTGARCCCTTCCCCGCAGGCTCATTATATCTTTYTRCGGGCAATGAGAAAATATATTGGAAGCGGTGGAGATACTCCTTAAAAAACGGTTTATCGGAAAGCTTAACAAGCCCCGGGTCATATATGTGTCCTTCAAGATGGTGGTGCCGTATTTCACTTGTCAGCTCAAATGCGGCTGCTATATGGGCTTGATCCACAGGGTGATTTGAGGTACAGCCAGACTCTTCCAACAGTCGGAGAGTGAAATCAATTAGAATCCCGCTGCAGGCAGGCGGAGGATTCTGCAACACGGTATAGCCCTGGAAGGGTGTCACCAGCGGCTTGCGTTCATAGACCTCATAGTTCTCTAGATCGTCCCGAGTGATAAGCCCTCCGGGAGACATGGTTTTCAATAACTGTTTCGCCCCTTCTCCTCTGTAGAAAAGGTCACTCCCCTCGCGCCACAGCACATCGAGGAAGTCTGCAAACTCTGGCATCACCAGCCGTGTGCCGCCTGTTATTAGTTCTCCATCTCGGAAGAATATCCTCTTGCAATCCTCCTCATACCCCATGATAGGCTCTAGAAGTGTCAGCAAATACGCCTGTGATTCTGATAAGGTGATTCCATCCTTTGCGGCAACAATTGCCGGCTCTAGAACCGTTTTAATCGGTACCGACCCCAACCGTTCCTGTGTATGCAGTAATCCTTTGATTATCCCAGGAACACCAACAGAACCAGGACCGATGTAAAATTCCTGCCGGGCCGAACCAAAGTCCACATGTACAGGACCAAAGTCTAGCGTTTCTGAATCAATTTTTCCGCTCGGTGTATTTACAAAGAAGTCAAATATAATCGGCTTTCCTGACAGTGGAAAAGCATTTAGGAATCCGCCGCCGCCGGCGCTTGTTAAAGCTGGTTCCGCCACCATCGCCATAAAACAGGCTGCCACGGCGGCATCATAGGCGTTCCCACCCGCTTCCAGAATAGTGCGGGCAGCATCGACAGTAATCTTATCTCCGGCTGCAATTACATTTTTCATRTCKATTGTAAGGGTGKGAATCGTATCAAGCAAGATGRAAGCTAAAGGGAGATAAATTGGAAATCAAGAAAATTGAARGTKCTGAATGCCTRTCTTATTGAAAYAACAGCTTGTGATTAATCCATTTTAAAGAACCGCTGGAATGCGATTATGGGGTGGGGTGGTGAAAAAATATATAACCTATATACATTTGTAAATTTGATCGCTCGATCGGAAATTACACAGCGTTCCTGGAAAATTCTGGGAAGACAATCCTCTAACTCCACATTTGATGATAGTTATCTGTGAGGAAAATGGTTGTTAATGCATGGAATCAAACATATTTTAAAAAATGAAACAAAAGCACTCTATTAACTGTACCACGATCTTTTCCTTCAAGAATATACTGATCATTTTTTTCATCTCTCTGGTTGTCGGCAGTTCAGTCTATGCTTCACAATCATCACCGTACGAAAAGAACCAGATTATTGTTTGTCTTAATAATGATATKTCCCGWGCCGATTTAGAGAGGCAACTTTCAAGGATGGGAAATCAATATCTTTTTACTAAAACTTGCAGATAGTGAACTGCCGAAAGTTATGGAAAATAGTTGGCATAAACTCTTTACTGACGTTAAAGGAGTCTTATTATGAGTGTAAAAGTTAATAATCTAAAATCCTGTTTAGATCAATTTGATCGTGCCGCAGACCTTTTGGGAATAGACGAGAATATTCGCAATTCGCTGCGGATGCCTGACCGGGAGCTGTCCGTAGAAGTACCTTTACGAAAGGATGATGGATCYATAAAAAGTTTTAATGGCTTCCGCGTACAGCACAACAACTCTCGTGGTCCATTTAAGGGCGGAATAAGGTATCACCCTGAGGTGAATTTAGATGAGGTTCGTTCTCTGGCAGCGCTAATGACGTGGAAGACTGCCCTGATAGATATTCCGTACGGGGGTGGTAAGGGAGGTATTGCAATTGATCCATCAGGATACAGTGAGCGGGAACTGGAACGCCTTTCACGTAGATTCTTCCGCGCCATTGATCCTGTGATTGGACCTAACAAAGATATACCTGCTCCCGATGTTAACACAAATGCCCAAATCATGGCCTGGTTTATGGATGAGTACAGTCAGTTGCATGGACACACGCCGGCCATCGTTACGGGCAAACCGATTGACCTTGGCGGATCTCTCGGTCGGGAAGCCGCCACGGGAAAAGGCGTAGCCATTACAGTACGCGAGACAGCGTTAAAATTTGGCATAGACCTAGAGGGTGCCACAGTTGCAATCCAAGGGTTTGGAAACGTTGGCTCTTATGCCGGAAAATTCCTGGGAGAGATGGGATGCAAACTAATTGCCGCTAGCGACGTCCATGGTGGGCTGCATGAGGCCGATGGATTTGATACTGTAGCCCTTTTTGATTATGCTTATGAAAACCGAACAATTAAAGGCTGCGGACAGGGGAAAGAGATATCTAATGAGGTCCTTCTTGCTCTGGAAGTAGATTTCCTAATACCGGCTGCTTTGGGTGGGGTCATCCATAAAATGAATGTGGATCAACTCAACTGCAAATACGTGATCGAAGCAGCCAACGGACCGACCACTCCGCCCGCAAGTGAAGCACTGTTTGAAAAAGGTATTCACGTAGTTCCCGACATTCTGACCAATGCCGGTGGTGTAACGGTATCCTATTTTGAGTGGGTTCAGAACATACAGCAATTTCAGTGGGGATTAGATGAAGTCAATGAAAAACTGGAACGGAAAATGGTGACCGCCTTTCAGGAAGTGGCCGCTTTAAGCGAGGAGAAAAAGGTTTCACTGCGCGTTGCAGCATACATGGTTGCTATTGACCGGGTTGCTCGAGCATTTGAACTCCGGGGTGTATAAAGCCAAATATAAATTATAGGCTTTAATCCTAATCTCCCTAGTCATGAATCCCAGGTTTCTACACAACTTCGCTTGGATCCCTCCCTTCCTCATCGGTCTTGCTGCAGTAGTTCTGGGTATCACTTGGATGATTGTGGATGAGCCGTGGCTGTTGGACCAAGCTGCCAATGAAGCTACTCTTCAGCTTAGCTTTGAGGAGCTTTTTGCCGGCGATGAGAATACACACTTGCCTGACTATCTTACTACTATTTACCGTTTCTTTGGCTTGTGGGTACTGGGGATCGGACTGCTCATCTGTGCCTACGTGCTGGTCACTTTTATGGGGACACCTAGATCGAGAGCCACCCTCTTGGGTGTACTGGGCATTTTCCTTRTCCTGATTCTTTATTTGGCTGTGACGAGAATACCCATCTCACCATTTGTAGATTTAATTTACGGAATGATTTTCCTCTATCTGGTGAGCMTCTGGGCATCGATTAAATTGAATCGGGTAGGCAACTGATTCCTGRCTGAAATTTCATGACAATAAGGGGTGAATTATTTGTGTTTAGTATTGTAATTTTGTCACAAGTTTAAATAAAGACCTCGAAAGTATTTCTCACTAAACAAAATTTAAAATGATTACCAGTCATGATATTGTAATGGTCGGTGGAGGGGGTGCTGGCTTACGAGCGGCCATTGCCATTGCGGAGACTAATCCAGATTTGAGTGTGGCCGTGGTAAGCAAGGTCTATCCCATGCGTAGTCACACCGTCGCGGCTGAAGGCGGCGCAGCGGCTGTTATCAAAGATAACGATTCCTTGGAAAACCATATCAACGATACCATTTCCGGCGGGGATTGGATGTGTGATCAGGATGCTGTAGAACTTTTTGTGAACGAAGCTCCCAGAGAATTGATCCAGATGGAGCATTGGGGTTGTCCGTGGAGCCGTGAACCTGATGGGACTGTGGCGGTACGGCCCTTCGGCGGGATGAAAATTGAGCGAACTTGGTATGCTGCCGACAAGACTGGTTTTCACATGCTCCACACCCTCTTTCAGACCTCCCTCAAGTACAACAACATCACCCGTTACGATGAATGGTTCGCCACTAAGATCCTAGTGGAGAATGGGCGCTGCCAGGGTGTGACCGCCATCGAACTTCGCTCGGGTAAGGTGGAGGTGATTGCCGGCAGGTCTGTGATAATGTGCACCGGCGGGGCAGGCCGAGTCTTTCCGTTCACAACCAATGGTGCCATCAAAACAGGCGATGGGATGTCCATGGCGTACCGGGCTGGTGTGCCCCTCAAAGATATGGAGTTTATACAGTACCATCCCACTGGACTTCCGGGCACGGGTATTCTTATCACGGAAGCAGCCCGGGGAGAAGGCGGCATTCTGGTGAATAAAGATGGCTACAGGTATCTCCAGGATTACGACCTGGGCACACCGCTGGATATAAACGATCCGAAGCACCCGGTAAAAAAAAGTATGGAACTGGGTCCCCGGGATCGGCTTAGCCAAGCATTCGTGGCGGAAAGGGAAAAAGGAAGAACTGTCTCCGGTCCTTATGGCCACGTAGTTCATCTCGACATCCGTCACTTGGGTGAAAAGAAAATTGATAAAAAGATCCCYTTCGTCCGTGAGCTATCCAAGAATTACGCCGGCATTGATCCCGTATACGAGCCCATCCCCGTAAGGCCCGTGGTTCATTACATGATGGGCGGTATTGATACTGACATCACCGGAGCTACTGCCCTTCCCGGTTTTTACGCCGCGGGGGAGTGCGCCTGCGTTTCCATCAATGGGGCAAACCGCTTAGGATCGAATTCACTAACAGAACTTCTGGTGTTTGGGCGGCGGGCAGGCACTGCCGCAGCTCAATTTGCATTAGAAAACACCGTTCTCGACACGGCCTTGTTAGAACTGCAAGCTTCAGATGAACAGGAACGTATCAGAAGAAACTTCTTCTGTAAAGATGGRGGAACAGAAAGAATATTTACACTCCGGAAAGAAATGAACGAGACCATGGAAACGAGTGCCGGTATCTATCGCTCGGAGAAAAGATTGAGAGAAACACGCGATAAAATTAAAGAACTAAAAGATCGTTTTTCCAACATTAACATGGAGGATAAGAGTCTCAGTTTTAACACAGAACTCACCACAGCGCTGGAACTCGAATTTATGCTGGATGTGGCAGAAACCATCGTCTACAGTGCCCTAGAAAGAACAGAGAGTAGGGGGTCCCACCAGCGAACCGATTTTCCGGAAAGGGATGATGAGAAATTCTTAAAGCATTCTTTGGTATACCAAGGTGATGATGRACCCCGCATTGATTATAAAGATGTGGTGATTACTAAGTGGCCACCGGGAGARAGAGTTTATGGAAAAGAGGGGTAACTGATGGCTGAGACCATGGARCTTGAGRTTTTCCGCTACCGTCCTGAACAAGAGAGCGAGCCCACCTTTCAGACATACGAGGTGCCGTTCCGTGAAGACTGGGTGGTGCTGGACGCCATCAATCACATTAAGGACGAAATCGATGGTACACTGTCTTACCGTTGGTCGTGTCAAATGGGGGTCTGCGGCAGTTGTGGTGTGATGATCAACAACGTTCCAAAGTTATCCTGCGCCGCATTTCTCAAGGATTACTACCCAGATCAAATTCGTGTAGAACCATTAACTGGCTTTCCTGTCGAGCGTGATCTTATCTTCGAAATGGATGACTTTATGACAAAACTGACAGAGATACAGCCCTACATCATCCGGAAGGAAGGCGAGGAGAARCCACTGGATGAAGGTGAATACCTTCAGTCCCCCGCTGAGCTGGCTCACTTCAAGCAGTACTCCATGTGTATTAACTGTATGCTCTGTTATGCTGCCTGTCCCGTCTATGCACTTGATTCCACCTTTATCGGACCTGCCGCTATTGCCCTGGGCCAGAGGTACAACATGGACTCCCGGGACCAAGGAAGAGATTCTCGGCAGGAACTCATCGCCAGTCATGAGGGAATCTGGGAATGCACCTTTGTCGGTGAGTGCAGCGCCGTCTGCCCTAAGGATGTGGATCCAGCCGCGGCAATCCAGCGGGCAAAAGTCTCCAGCACTGTTGACTGGTTCAAGGAGGTTCTGATTCCTTGGGGGAAAAAGAAATGAGCACCTATATCCGTTCAGTTCCTAACACTTGGTGGATGAAACGGAAGCCGTACTTTCTTTTTATGATTAGGGAACTGACCAGTGTTTTTGTTGCGGGGTATTGCATTTTTCTGCTGGTCTTGGTTTACAAACTGACACAAGGGGTCGAAGCTTACAGCAATTTCGTGGCCGCGATGAGGTCACCCACCAGTGTGGCGCTGCATCTCATCRCCCTCGCTTTCGTACTTTATCATACCATCACCTGGTTTAACCTGACCCCCAAGATTCTCGTGCTTTACAGAGGAGAGGAGAGGATTCCCCAGGGACTCATAGCGGGAACATTCTACGTCGGATGGTTAGTAGTGTCCATTCTTGTTGCCTGGTTGGTATTGGGAGTGTAGGGATGGCAAAGTCCAACGAACCTATCTGGTGGTCACTCTTCTCAGCTGGGGGTATGRTAGCAGCAATGGTGTTGCCTGTTCTAATAGTTATMACTGGCATCTTAATGCCCTTTGGACTGGCTGGCGATGATCCTCTCAATTTCGATAGAATTCATTCCGCCTTATCCCAACCGCCCATTAAACTGATTATATTTACGGTAATTTCCCTGCCTCTTTTCCATTGGGCTCACCGCTTTCGCTTCACCCTTGTTGACGTAGGGCTTAAATCCGTGAGCACTCTCATCGCCGTCCTTTGTTACGGCSTAGCGATAGCCGGAACAATCGTCTCAGCAGTYATTCTCTGGAATATTTAATAGAGATTATTAGGGGAGCTTTTAGGRGTGATCACCCCYTGAGCTTAAAGTTGACCGGTATTGAAATATATACACCCACGGGCCGGTCRCGCTGTTGTGCRGGTTTAAATCGAGTCTTTTTAATTGCCACCATAGCAGCTTCGTTGAGGCCTGTGTTTGGAATCCCCTTTAGCACGCTCATTCCCTGAACGCGGCCCTTTTTATCAATAAATGCCTGAATAATAACCTTCCCTTCAATACCAGCTTCCTGGGCTATTTCGGGATAGATGATATTTCTCTGAATTGATCTGTAACCGCCAATTGGTATCGGTGGGTCATCATATGCAATAAATTTTACATTCGGCCCGGATGAAGGTGGTGGGGGTGGAGCGTCCCACTCGATAAAATCTTCAAAGTCCGTATCTTCTATGGTTACATCATCCGCCAGATCTTCTCTGTCTGATGCGACAGGTATAGACGGTCTAGCAGGTGGTGGTGGTGGTTCAAACTGTTCCGTTTGCGGAATATCCACTTCTAGATTGCGATCGTCCCGGTTTAAATCAAACTGTATAAACTGCTCTGAAATAAATCTGGGGAACGCTATGGAAAGCCCTACTAATAGCAGAAGACTAAACAAAATAGAGCCACGAACCATCACCGGATAACGATACTTAAGTGAAACCCTATAGTCCTTCCTGATAATCACGATTGGGGGGCTTTAGATTTAGAGGAATAGTTTACTTTAAGAGCATCTGCTTCCCTAAGTTCTGTATGTATTTCGCTGATGAGCTCCATGGAAGCATCTTTGTCTGCTTTCAGAGATATTACCAGTTTGGGGTCTGCTGTTCTTTTAATCCGTATAACACGATCTACGTGCTCTTTTGAAATGATCTTATCATCGATTGAAATCAGTCCATCCCTCGAAACAAAGATATGGGCTATGTGGCGTTTGGTTACCTCAAGTTTTTGAATTTTTTTGGCTTGTGGCAAAAACACATTCAATCCTTCATAGGTACGCAATACTGTCGTCACCATAAAGAATATCAGTAACATAAAAATAATATCAGGCATGGAGGCCGTTGGTATCTCAGCTACAATTTTGGTTTTCTTCTTGAACTTCATTTTTCCGTTTCTGCAATAGAGATTTTCTTTGCGTTCGCCATCTTCAATTGATCTAACACATCAATGTATGCCTGATACTTTGTTCTTGGATGAGTTTTAACTGAGATGATTAATTTATCATTTTCAGCTATCATCCTTCTTACCTCCTTATTAACATCGTTAATTTTAATTGGTTTCTTATTTAAGAGGACGTTCCCTTTGGCGTCGACTAGCAAGTTAGCGATATTCTTCTTGGGGATTTCCTTTGTCTCTCCCACCGGTGGCAAAACAAGATCTAAACCTTTGTCCATATCCATGGTGGTGGTAACAAGAAAAAATATTAGAAGCAGAAAAGCTATGTCCGCCATGGAGGCGGTAGGTATTTCCGCCGGTTTGCCGCGTCTCTTAATAGCTACTCCTTTTTGGGTTTGGAGCCTTTCTTGTTCTTTTGGGTTACTCTTTTGGAGGGTGSCGTTTTAGCYGGCKTGGCTTTTGAGAGTTTACCTGCCAGTTCCATCTCTGCAAGTTCATCCAAAAGYACAACCGAGCTTTCCTCCATCTCCACAACAAGCTTATCAACACGGGAAATGAGAAAATTCTGTATCAGCTGAATAATAATCGCYACGACCAGACCAAACAACGTGGTCAAYAAAGCAACTGAAATACCTCCTGCAACAACAGATGGAGAAATTTCGTTGGCTGCTTTAATATCATCAAAAGCCTGGATCATACCATAAACTGTACCTGTAAACCCAAGCATAGGGGCCAATGTTATGACTGTACTAAGCCACACCATATTCTTTTCCAGGAATGCCATTTCTACGGCACCTGCGCTCTCGATGCCTTTTTCCACRGCATCAATGCCCCTGTGCGCCCGGGTCAATCCGGCATGAAACACCTCAGCAACGGGACCTGGTGTCTTGCTGCACACCACCACTGCGGCGTCATAACCCTCATTATGAAGTGCTCCTCGAACTGAGCCTAGAAACTTTCTGGTGTTAATGGAGGCACTAAATAACGTAATAAGCCTTTCTATGCCAAATCCAAGGCCGAACAAAAGCAGCACAAGGATCGGCCACATGAAACCACCGCCTTGTAAGAAATACTGAACCATCTTTTATCTCCTTCTTTCTGTTTGWAACTTAAAAATGCTTGCAAAACTAATCAATCCCCYCTGTAAAGTCAACGAACCATTGAAAACAAAAAACAGTAAGTTATCCRCTGTTTATGGTTAAAAACGCCCTTGCTYTTCCAAACAGCTTACGGGCTTCCATTACCTGAGAATCTCCACTCACAAGTACTTGGAAATAGGCACCCCTGCCCCAAATTGCTCCGGCAATCTCAGCTTTTAGCACAACTTTCAAGTAGGAGATATCCTTTTCTAATTCTTCATTATTAATTGGGGAGACACCCTCTTGGATAGCATAATCGAAGAAAGAAGAAAGCTGGTCTTCACTAACGTGGTAACCTTCAATAAAGGCACTTTCTGATAACCAGTCGCTTCTTATRTCCGACGCTATTTCCGTCCCCCAATTAAAAGTGATCCTCTTCTCGTTTCTTAGAAGCTTTCTTGCTTCAGGACTTCTATTTTCTAGGGCTACAAAAACATCTGGTGTTATCCCCCCACCACCATAGACTTCTCTGCCGCTTTTGGTTTTATATCGGGGTCTATCAGTAATTAAGGAATCGAGCCTTGCTTCCCGGTTTTCATCCGCAAGCTCACGATAATATTCATGGGTACCGTCTCCATAAGGTCTTTGAATAAGCCGGCCGCTGGGCGTGTAGTACCGTCCAATAGTCACGCGGAGAGCCGAATCGTCATTTAATATCCACTGCTGCTGTACCAGTCCTTTTCCGAAACTTGTCTCTCCCACAATTAGGCCGCGATCCAAGTCTTGAATAGCTCCGGCCACAATTTCGCTGGCGCTGGCAGACCACCTATCGATCAATACCACTAGTGCATAATCTTCRTCCCCTTTCCGGGAAGAAGCTCTATAGACTTTTCTAGATCCAGAACGACGACCTTCTGTATAAACTATTGTATCACTGGAAACAAAGAAATTATCAGTCACATCTACCGCTTGTTCAAGATACCCACCGCTATTTGTCCGAAGATCGAAGATGAGTTGGGTCATCCCTTCTCCTYTGAGTTGATTTAGAGCGTCACTTACTTCTTGAGAGGTGGTGGAAGAAAATCTGCGGAGCTGAATATAGCCAGTCTCACGGTCCAGCATAAATGATGACGTAACACTATAAATGGGGATTTCGTCTCGGATAATCTCCACCTCAAACGTTTTCTTATCCGCTATTCTGGAAACTGTAATGTTTACACTGCTCCCTTTTGGGCCTCGCAATTTTTCAAACACTTCTTCCTTGGTAATCTTGTAGGCACTTTCGTATTCAATTTCAATTATCTGATCCCCTGGCTGAAGACCTGCCCGGTCAGAGGGTGAACCGACAATGGGTGAGATGACAGTTATGTATCCTCCCAGAATATCGAACTCAATTCCAATCCCTTCAAACTTCCCGTGAAACTGTTCTGAGATAACCTCCAACTGTTTTTTGGGGATATAAGACGAGTGGGGATCAAGTTTTTCCAGCATACCGTGGAAAGCACCATCAAGCACCTCATCCCAATCCACCGGCTCTACATAATTCTCATTTACAATGGAGATAATTTGATTGAGCGTTTTGATCTTCTCATAAATCTCGCTGGATCGGCTGGAGAGAGCAGGTATAACAAAAGAAACCCCAACAAAAAATACAATCAAAGWGGCAGTAAAAAAGATGAACCGTTTTTTCAGGTGCGACATAGCTTAATATTTTACTGCGAAAACGTGATGCTTCCTAAAGTTTGAATGAAGTTATTTGTAARGGTTATAGCCCAAAATATATCATCGCTCTGACAGCCAAACCATTGAAGAAGGTTGCCTGCGAATCGCTAATTCTCTCCAAATCGTTGAGTATCCACTTACCTTGCTGAACTGARCCCAAGTTATAACCCACCGTCATTTTGAGCCCCATCCGATCGAGGAATTGGAGTTTCACACCCACGTAGGGCTGCATGTTAAAGAATGAACCTTTTAACGTCTTCATACTCGATCCTGCCACTGAAGTTTCAAACCCTACCAAGACAAAATCATCTGTATCAATGRCTCCACTTGTGTCGAGGTCTCCAACAGCATAGTATCCATCTGGACCGATGGAATACATGTCTGTAAATTGATCGTTCCATCCGCCACCGCCTGAGCTTTGAGTTATTTTAGCTGTCACGCTCCCTAATCCCATAAGTGCTCCAGCGTTTAGYTCTAWGCCACGTAAAATGGGAATTGYGTACTCTACWATGGCCCCGCTAATAAGTAGTGTAAATGAAGCTTGCCGATCCGGAACATCACCATCATAAGTCTGTGTCGTTTCATCAATATCAAGCAAACCATCACTATTCTGATCCAGGAAAAGGGTTATTTCTTTCCGATCGCTAATGGATGAATTACCAAGACCTGCATAACCACCGAGACGCCACCTTCCAGTGATTTGAGAAAATCCTTCTCCACCATAGACTACAAACGGGGAGCGGAAACCAGCTGTGTTAAATCCCARGCCYGTAGTGTTGCCAGCCGTATCTGTCACAGTTCCGAGCAATTCGAAGCCTTCAAGCTTACCTACATCCATGAACAGAAACATCTCACTAAAGCCGACGCCACCGCCATAGTAAGGTTCCGATGGATAAAAATCATCTTGAGCCCACAAGATAAGCGTGATGGAAAAAATTGTTAAAACTGACTTTATGAATTGGTGCACTGTGTACCTCCAGCAGGATGGTTTCATTTAATTTAATCTAAGTGAGTTCTAACTGCCAAGCAAAATCCCTGCAGATTGGTGGTGGTTTTCGCTTGATTTTCCCAAGACCTCCGAATATATTTGCTCTGCTTGGACGGCTTCCGTCCATGATTAAACCGAGGTAAGGATGGCATCCAGATTTTTGTTCATCGTTTTCCAAACTGATTAAACATGCATATTTCTAAAAACAGACGCTCAATAATTCTCCTGTTTATACTCGCTCCGTTTTTCCTTTCTGCTCAAAACCGGTTTGTAAGTGAATTAAAGGGTACTTTTGATTTTGATGGAGACGGATTGAGTGAGTTCCTAAGCGTTGAGAAGAGTGACTCATCCGCCACACATGGCACTCTCTGCTCATACTATGAGATAAACGAAATGGGAGAACATGTTCTTCTTTGGTCTTATAACTCTGATACTCCCGTTAGAGACATATCAATAGCAGATATGAATGGAGACACATCCCCTGAAATTATTGTTTTAGCGAGAGGCGGTCTAGTGGGGAGCAGTAAACCATGGCTTAAGATTTTCTCATGGATTGGTGGGGTTCCATCAGGCCAGGCAAGTGCTTCCTGGGGTGCCGCGTCTTCCCGCCCGACCAATCTCGCCATCGTAGATCTCGATAACAACGGCCGGGATGAGATTGCAATTTCCATGGGGAGCCCGGATAGGGGAATTACTCTACTATCTATGGGGAAGGGTGGTTTAATTGAAAAACAACAGTCGCTGGCACCCGGCTTGCTAGAAAATGGTATGGGCTTGCTCATTGTTTCCCCTTCAGACTATAATAACGATGGCCTGATTGACTTAGTGGCAATATCAGAGGAGGCTAATGATCTGCGCATACAATTTTATCTAAATGAAGGTGGGYTTCTTAAAATTGATCATTCCACATCAACCACTTCTCGGGACCACTCGATTAGTGGAGGAATTATCCCCTCAGCAATCTCACTAATTGATTCCGATTTTGATGGAGTGAAAGAACTATTGCTCCCGTTTACTTCGGGGGGGGCTTTGTTGGTTGAACTCTCATCTGGAGATGAAGTTATGCTCCGGGAGATGGAGCATCCCGGTATAAACCTATTTACTCTTCCTAATACGGGGATGGAAACTGCTGACATCAACGAAATCTTGCTTGCCAGGGCCGAGATGGGGATCGCTCAGCTTAGCGCCAGAAAAACACAGCTTCACGCCACTGAGCCCGGTACCGAAACAATGTCCCCTGATGACGAATCACTCTCTCGCGGCTCGCAGGTGAAGGCACAAGAGCTACAGGCACTCATCCCCGATTGGGACGAACAAACCCTTAAAGATCTAGTTGCGGGAACAGAAAGCCAAGCCGAGGAACACACCACTGCAGAGCAGGTTACTGATGARCTTTCTGGAGAAACAGATGTCTCACCGGCGGTATTGGGCCAGGTGCGCCAACTTGAATTGCTGGCGGCAGGAACAGAAAGCCAAGCCGAGGAACACACCACTGCAGAGCAGGTTACTGATGAACTTTCTGGAGAAACAGGTTACAATCCAGCAGATTTAGGGAGGGTGCGCCAACTTGAATTGCTGGCAGAAGAGACAGAAAGCCAAGCCGAGGAACACACCACTRCAGAGCAGGTTACTGATGAACTTTCTGGAGAAACAGGTTACAATCCAGCAGATTTAGGGAGGGTGCGTCAGCTTCAGTTGGCGGCYGCAGAAACAGARGGGTTCGAACYGCGGAAAGTTAGGAAGATTACTCTAACCACCTTAAAGCAAGAAGAATCCTCGAGGTTATTGCCGGAAGATATCCTGCCGGAAGGTAAGACTTTATCCGACACGGTGTACGTGGACGTGGAAGTCTTAATAGCCGTATTAAGTGAAGCAACACAGCAGCTTCTGGGATTTTCTCCCGACTATTTCCCCGAAGGTGCTATATTTGAACCAGTTGAAAAGATGATAACCTGGATACCTCAAGTAAAACAGCTTGGTGTTAGAAAAATGAGTTATACGGTAAAATTTGCTGATAGTGATCAGGTAGAGGTGGAAGAAATACGCGGTCAAAGCGTGACAGCCCGTTCCAGGGAAACAGAAGAAACAGTTGAATTGTACTTTTTTGTTGTTAAGCGAGAAGACGAAAACGGGGATATTGAATAATGAGTGTGTTTTCATCAATGACTTCTCGATTATTTACATTTTTCACAATTTTTCTGCTTTCATTTTCTTTCGGAGCTGATCTCAAAATTGTCCATATAGATGGTGTATTCGATCTAGACAATGATGACCTTGTTGAATTTATTACAATAGAGGAAGGTAGGGGTGATGGTGACATAACGGGTAAAATTGGTTATTATGAAATTGATGAATTGGGGTATCCTCAACTGCTTTGGCATCTCTCCTCCCGATCAACTCCATTTGAACCAGACACTGGATCACGTTTTCAGGTAACTGGGGCACTGGTGGATGCTGCTMTCRCTGATCTGGACGGCAATGGTTCGGCTGAACTTGTTGTGGCAGCGAACATCTTTTCTCCTAATGAACTGGAAACTGGAACCATCCTTGTCTTTCAGTGGACACAAGGTGAATTCCCTATCCAGCCCAGCTTGACGCTCTCACTGGGTGACCAAGCTAATCCTAATACCGTCAATAATCTAACACTCCTCGACCTTGAAGGTGACGGTAGGGACGAAATCGCTGTCGGACTACAAGGCCGGCGGGCTGCTGTTTCCGTCTTTGGGCTCAGCACAGAGGAAGATACATCTTTCCTTCGCGAAGTTTGGAATGCACCGCTTGAAGACTATAGACGTGTTTACGCCGGTGCTTTTGACTACAACCGTGACGGGCTGTCCGATCTAATCGCCTTCAGCCCTGATGGAAATGTCCTACGGCTGCAGGCATTTCTAAATCAAGGAGGTCAATTGACGCCGGAATCGAGTGTGCTTCACCGTGTGACAGGAATGTCCGAAGCACTGCATCTTTCTATGGTCACCTTGGATTGGGATGGCGACAGCCGCGATGATCTGCTAGTCCCGTTTCGCYCSKSACMTNNRTGGTTNNRWSCTNRTCGGTKGTGGAGAAAAGAATAGAAGTACGTGATCTGGCCATTGATGGTGGGCCGCTATCCGATCTGAAAACAGCTGATCTCAACCAAGACCTATTCCCGGATCTGATCTTGGTCAGCGGTCAACAGGGGCTGATTACCGCCGCATACGGAGCGGCAAGYGGCGGGGCACCGCTTCAGGAGTTTTTCTCGGTGGCAATAGAGGATAACGGAACACAGATATTTTCTGTGGTGGCAGAAATTGTGGATGGAATTTATTTAGGAACGRTAATTGCSGGGGGGTGGAACGGAGAAAAAGCAGAAATATTTTATTTTGAACTGGGTGGTGTGCCAGAATACCCTGAAGAAATTTTGGTGGACACTTATGTACCAGAAACAACTATTCCAGGAGCGAAAGTTGAGCAACCTGTGGTTGAGCCGCCACCTTCAATTCCCACGGAAGGAATACCCCTACCTCCCGGGATTCTGCCTACATATATACTGCCGGTTAACCAGAGCTTCGCCTACACAATCCCGGAGGACGATGACCGGAAATTCTTCAGCTTCCGATGGGTAGAGGCGCCGCCTCGAGGGATGTATTTCCACTACGATACACGTTCTATTGAGTGGGTACCGGACCAGTCCCAGCTAGGCGCGTACGAGCTGGAATTCCTGTTGAAGATGAAGGTCGGGGAGAATGTGGAGATAGTCACCTCACCTGTGGACAATAGCGTAACCTATCAAGTTATTCCCGAGTTGGCTACATTTGAATCCCGTTTTTGGATTTACGTGAACGATCCACCAGTCATTGTTTCAGAGCCGGAAGCGACTGAGTTTATCGCCGGTGGTGAGTTCATTTATCAGGTGGAAGCCCAGGATGTGAATGTGGATGCTCACCTGCGCTACTCACTTGAGAAGGCACCAAGTGGAATGTCAATAGATAACAACGGCCTGCTGGCGTGGCAAACAGACGATTCTCACGTGGATATTTATGACGTTCGTATTGTCGTCTCTGATGGCTTCGACCGGGATGTGCAATCCCTGAAGCTCTACTCCCGGGGACAGGTGGTCATCACCTCTGTGCCAATAACAGAAGCGGCCACGGAAGAACGGTACGAGTACCAGGTGGATGTCCAGATCCCGGAGGACAAAGCCGGTGAGTTGAAATACACGCTYGTCCAGGCCCCTTACGGTATGATGGTGGACAATAGCGGATTAATTACCTGGGAGCCGCAGGTGACACAGATTGACACTCAGCAATTTATCATCGCTGCCCATCACGGCATTGCTGCTGATACACAACACGTAGCCCTTTTTGTGAATCATCCGCCGGTGATTGTGTCCACACCAGAGCCCATGACGCTGGTCAGTTTAGGCGACACCTTAGAGTTTCAGTTCCAAGTGGAAGACCCCAACGAATTCGACGTAATCCGTTACGAGCCCATCTCCATGCCGGAAGGGATGCGCATTGATCCTTCCACTGGAAGGCTGCTGTGGGTTCCCACTGAGGAAAACCTCGACTTCTCTATAGCTGACGTGGAAATCACTGATGGTAGGGTGGTTATTGAGAAATCGTTTAACTTTTTTGTGAACGCTACTATTCATATCACTTCAGAACCACCAGTCTTGGGAGCCGTGGGAAAAACCTTTTCTTATCCCATCAAGACCGACGATCTGAACCGGGGCTCGCTGATGACATTTGACCACATTACCTCTGTTTACGATGTGGAGAATACTAAGATATATTCAGTCGTGATTGAGGACGAGGTATTCCTGGAAAATATCGAGCGCTACATCGGTGACTTCAAAGCCAAGAAGTCTATCCTTATTGAGATTGAGGAAAAAGGGGCAGATGGTGAAGAGGTGGTGGCACGCTTGAACCTTAAACGGTTCGTGGACGAYATCTTCTTTGAAGACGATCAGCTTACTCTCATCTCCAAGCGGGTAGGTGGCAGGTGGATAAAGGTAAAGGATATTCTGTGGCACTTTTTTGAAGGCAACAAGGGTAAGCCGCCCAAGGTCAACGTAGAGCGCGTACCTCTCATCCGCTAYACACTATTGGATTTCCCGGATGGGATGTTTATTGATGAAATTAAGGGGTCCATCTCGTGGACACCCACGACAAAGCAATACGACTCCCACACAGTTACTTTCATGGTGTCCGACGGTTATACCAAAGACGAGCAGAGTTTCGATCTCTATATCAATCACCCRCCGACCATCATCTCTACGCCTCCCARGTTGGCGGGGGTGGATAAGCTTTACAAATATCAGGTGGTGGTRGAAGATAAGAATTCAGATAAAAAGCTGAACTACGAACTGTTAAAAGCTCCCAAGGGGATGCAGATCACACGGGACGGTCGAATCTCGTGGGTGCCCACCCCAACCCAGATCAACAGCCGGCTTTTTGCCGTGAAGATTACCGACGGTTACGCTAAAGATATCCAGGAAACGAATCTATTCGTAAATATGCCGCCGGCGGTTATTTCCAAGCCGAAACCGGTAGCTCTTACGAATTTCGAATACCGCTACCGTTTCACCGTAGAGGATTTAAATGGCGATAAAGTAAAGCTGCGTCCCATCAAACTCCCCAAGGGCGCCCGGTTTGACGAAAAGACCGGTGTGCTGAAATGGAAGCCGCACATGAACCAGCAGGGCGTAAACGACATTGTTTTATCGGCGGTGGATGAGCGGGGTGCCGCCACATCTCACGAGTTTGAGGTGCACGTCTTTCAGGACCCCAGCGCTCAGCAGTTTGTCTCTACCAGCTGGCCTATACTACTCGCCTTTGTGGGAGCTTTGTTTGCTGTGGGTGCAATGCAGTAGGTTTTTTRCCGCAGAGGCGCTGAGAGCTCAGAGAAAATATTTATCCCAGCACTCCCTTCACCATCGCCAAYAGTTCCTTCTCTCCTGCCGGCGTAGGTTTAAACTCCACTCCTAAAGCGTAAAGTTTGTCGCTCCCAAAATACGGCGCAACCTTGAAAAGGTCTTTCTCCGTCGTGATGAAACAGTCAACTTCCTGATTTTTTAGGTCAGATACGATATGCTTTGTCTCTTCTTTATTRTAGTTGTGATGATCGTCGAAAGCTTTGCGACCAACAATGTCAGCACCGGTCTGCTCCACCATGCGGAAAAACGACTGGGGATCACCCACGCCGCAAAAGGCAAAAACCTTCTTCCCTTTCAGTTCAGCTAAGCTCATCACTGTTCCGTCAGAACTGCGCAGTTCTGGTGCTGAAAGCAGTCGGCTAGACAGTATGGGGACACCATACCGCTCAACCCTGCTCCGCACTGCAACAGGCGGGCGGGAGAGATTTCGCTTGGTCCAGATGAGTAGATCCGCTCGGCGGAGATGAAACGGCGGCTCACGGAGTTTGCCGTAAGGCAGCATCTTGTAAGCTTCTGGGTTGTCTTGACTGTTAAGCAGGACGATATCCAGGTCCCGCGCCAGAGCCCGGTGCTGAAAGGCGTCATCTAATAGTATAACATCMGGGTGAAATTTTTCCACGATAWAACAGCCGCCACGGTAGCGAACTTCGTCCACTACAATGGGCACACCGAAGAGGCGCTGCGCCATAAGGTACGGTTCGTCGCCTCCTTCTTTACATCCAGTTAAACACTTTTCTCCGTCTGAAACAATCACTGTCCCTGTAGTATTTCGGCCGTAGCCGCGACTCAGAATCGCCGGGTGAAAACCGTTCTTCTGCAGCTTCTGGGCAAGATAGATAACGGCCGGAGTTTTCCCTGTACCGCCCACGGTAAGATTGCCTACACTTATAACCGACACAGGCAGGCGGCGTGTTACAAAGAAGCCAACAGTATAGAAGAGATTGCGCCATAATACGACTCCCCAGTAGAAGAGCGCCAGCGGGAACAGAAAATAGCGGTATTTAGCTGATAAGCTGGGCGTCATTTCCTTGCTGGAGTGATATCATTCGATTTTCCAGTTTACTGTTCAATTYCTCGGTGGAACTTTCTGCGTCTGCTTCCAGCGGTTCTCCAAAGGCAAACCGAATCCGGCCGAACGGCTTGGGTACCTCGAATGTATCCCAGTTGGCTATCTCCCATCTCCGTGTGGCATGTCCCGTGATGGGAATAAGCAGGGCGTCTGTCCGCTGTGCCGCTTTCACCGCACCAACCTTTGCCACATGCTCCGGACCTTGCGGTCCATCGGGTGTTACCACAATTGCCTGCCCGGGACTGGAAAGAACTTCCACCATTTCCCGGTACGCTTCTTTCCCGCCGCTGGAGCTAGAGCCGCGTATAAAGTGCCACCCCATTTTCTCTCCGATCTGCGATACAATATCCGCATCATCATGTAGGCCCGCGAGAGCATGAAAGCCGCGCTTTCGAAAACAGTGGAGTGGAAATAGAAGCCGTCCGTGCCAACAGCAGAGAATTACTGAGCGGCCATTTGCCAAGGCCTTTAGGAGGACCTCTTCATTAATCATGGTTATACGATTGGTGCGGAACAGCACCCCGATTAGTGGCTTCCCGAATCGTATACCTGTCTTCTTTTTACCTGCCATAGTGTCTATTCAAGTTTCTGTAAAATCAACTTTGCCGCTCTTTTTGCCGCACCAGGCTCACCCATGGCGTTCTGTACTTCCGCCATACCCGAATAAATTTCATCCTGTTTCTCTTCATCCGCAAGAAGATGCTGCAGATTAGCTGCCACAAGCTCAGGTGTCGCTTTTTCTTGAAGAAGCTCCGGAAACAGCTCCCTCCCAGCGATGAGATTGGGCATTGAAACGTGTTTAACTTTGGCAATCCGTTTGGCGAAAAACCACGTGAAAGGTGAAAGTTTATATATCACCACGGACGGTGTGTTATAGAGTGCAGCCTCAAAGCTGATAGTTCCGGAAGCTACCACGGCACCATCGGCGAATCGGAGGGCTAACTGAGGATTTGCCTCTTCTATTGAAAGACCGTGGTGGTTCACACCGCGAAGATTAACTCCCGGTGCCTTGCCGATGACCGCCTGAAGGTTCATCCCCCTCTGCCGGAGATTGAAGAGCGATTTCACCATGACGCTCAGATGTCGATTAACCTCCTGCTGTCGACTGCCAGGCATGAGGGCAATTGTGGTCCTGTCGGGATCAAATTTATGCTGTTGAAGAAACTCCTCTCTGGAAATCTCCGGCTCTGGCATGTCCATAAAGGGGTGCCCAACAAAGGTCGCATCCACCCCCCGCTTAGCATACCACGCTTCCTCAAATGGGAAGATGCAGATAAGCTGGTCCACGCACTCCCTTATGACTTCCACACGCTTCTCCTTCCACGCCCACACCTGTGGTGAAATAAAATAGGTTACGGGAATACCTCGCTCTTTCAGCTTTTTTGCCAATCTTAAATTAAACCCAGGATAGTCAATCAAAATCGCTCTTTCAGGATTACGTCTATCAATTTCCTTTACTATATTCTGGAAGACTTTTCGGAGAAAGCGATATTTGCTCACCACCTCCGAAAAACCCATTACGGCCATGTTGTCCGTATGTTCAATGGTCTCCACTCCCCCRTCCTGAAGTCGGTCGCCACCAACACCAAAAAAGGAAAGCTCTGGCATGCGCTGGTCCATCTCACCCACCAGACTCGAGCCGTGGAGATCTCCCGACTCTTCGCCGGCAACAATCAGTATTGTTTTCTTATTAGTGAACACCATTGCCCTTTATTTATAATAATGTGACTCTAAGAATTAGAAGAAGGATAAACCCGCCTATTATCTGAAGGGTTCGCTTTTCTGTCCGCAAAGTTTTCTCTATCGTCATGGGCACAGTTTCACTTCCTCCCTTCCATGGGCTCACTCTTGGAATCAAACGAGGTACCATTGAAAGATATTCCCCATACTCTTCATTAAATTTCTTACGGAGGGTCTCCTCCTCAAGCGAGATAATCAGTCCGTATTCTAAAAAGAAGAAAGTCAATGTTGTAGGGAGAAGAATCCAGACAAACTCTCCTCCAGCGATGAGCACCATCCCGGCGTAGATTATCACATTCCCAAGGTAGAGCGGATTTCGCAGATAGGCGAATGGCCCCGATGAGCAGAGGACGGAGGCTCCTACTTTTAGTGTTCGTGTTTCGCCACCGGCATAGCGCACACCATTCAATCGYAGTAATTCACCCGTTACCACCAGRATAACACCAATAGGCAGTAATTCTATTTTGAKRGAAGCGAAGGTGAGAATGATGATGGCTAAAGGAATGGGTATGTAACCTCGATTCCTGAAGAAAAAGTCTCGAATATCCATAAGTAGGAAAGGAAATTTTATTCCAGATCAGTGGAGTGTCTGTTCAATCTTATCCTGAATCTGTAGTGCTACCGCCAGCGCTTCCCGACCTTCCCTGCCAGATACTATGGGAGTGCTTTCGCCATTCACTGATGCAACAAAGTTTTCCAGCTCCAGTTTCAGTGCGTCTACTTTCTTCACAGGGGGAGTTTCATAGACAATCTGGCGAGTTGTCTTGCCGGTGACAAGCGGCGCTGAAAAGACCGCGTCAGGATCTTCTTCTTCTGCATCCAAGAGACGATATACTTCCGTAAGCCCACGGAGAAAATCGATGGTGACATACATGTCTTGCTGAAATATCCGTAGCTTACGCACATATTCCTTAGCTATACGGCTCGATGTGATATTGGCTACACATCCATTCTCGAAAGTAATGCGAGCATTGGCAATATCTACCGAATCCGTCATAATAGAAACACCAGATGCGTTCACAGATTTGACGGGTGATTTCACGAGGGAAATAATCACATCCAAGTCATGAATCATGAGATCCAGTACCACGGGAACGTCCGTTCCTCGGACGGTGTATGGCGCCAGACGGTGAGTCTCGATGTATCGTGGGGCCAGTTCAATGCCGTTCAGCGCAACCAGTGCGGGATTGAGCCGCTCGATATGTCCCACATGAATTTGTACACCTTTCTTTTCTGCTAATTCAAGTAGGGTGTCTGCCTCTTCTACTGTTTCACACATGGGTTTCTCGATGAATACGTGCTTGCCGGCATTTATACATACTTGCGCCACAGAAAAGTGATCAACCGTGGGAACCACTATAGTAATAATGTTGGCTGATTCAATAAGCGCTGCCATAGAATTGTGGCTTTTGGCGCCGCTTTCCTGAGCTATCAATGCCGATCTCTCAGCGTCTTTGTCAAAAAAACCGCAGCACTCTGCATCTTTTAGCTGCATGGTGTGTTCTAGGTGACGGCGGCCTAGATAGCCAACGCCGACAACACCAATCTGTATTGTGTTATTACTTTTCAACWTCATAATGAGGTTGTAATAGAAGAATATAGAACGCTCAGCCCTTATTTAAAATCGTTCTTTATGGGATTGTAGTTTAGGCTTGCTTTTGACGGAGAGAATRGGGATATTTTTTGTTCCTCAGATAAGGAATTTTCCCGAACATCTATTCTACAGGGGGKTTTGTGATAGATCAAGACAGTAGAACCGTCTTTGGATATTTTATACTTCTTCTCTCTACCATCGCWTTTGGGGTGGCCATTGGCAACGAGCAATACTACTTAGCGGTTTTATCTGTTGTGGGGGGGCTGATCTTATGGCTAATGTACATCAATGTTGCCAGTGTAACTCTTCGAGGGCAACTAGGATCAATTCTTATTCTATTCGGTATCATGTTGTCTATACCYRTTTTTCTTCTGTTTGCAGTTGAGCAGGATATTTGGGGTGGATATCACATTAAACCTGATGGTGCAGCGCTGGCAATCGTTATCCTTTTTCTAACAATTGCTCCGGGGCTGATTCTCCGCTACAATAACAAGCGGCTCTCTCCGCAGCAGGGAGTAGCAGCGCCCCCCTTAGAAACACCTTCTATTCCTCAGTATACTGCCGGGGCCGTATCTCCGGAAGCACACGTACCTCCATTCCAGGGGTGGCCCGGTGCTAAATACGGCGAGGATTACGAATACTACTACGATCCAGAAATGATGGCTGCATATTATCAGGGCGATGAAGAAGGTGACGAGGAAGAAGAAGAAGATTAATTGAGAAAAACAACTAATTAAAGGTGAAAAATTATGAGCACTATAAGTTTTACAGGAAATGAACAAACATATATGGAAGGTTCAATTGCTTTCTTAAAAAGTAATATGAGTGTAATTCAAGGAACAGGGTATTTAACATCAAATAGATTTGTCTTCTGTAAAAGAAGTGGATTAGGAAATGCCTTACTAGGTCCAATTTTAATGCACTTCACAAAGGGAAAAACYATYCTTTTCGAAATTGAATTATCAGATATATCAAGTATTGGAGCTGTAAAACACGGACTTACCAAGAAGTATGTATTCAAAACTAAAAGAGATGAAAGTTATGCAATACAATTTGCTACAAAAAAAGACAATTGGCTAAATTCTATTAAAGAAGCTGTTAAGAGAAATAACCCCAATATTGAAATTAAATCTATTGGTGATTTAATAGAATTTCTATAAAAAACTATAATGAGTAAAGAAATAGACTACGCAAAGATTGTAAAAAAACTAAATAAAGAATTAGARGCTAAATATAATTCTAGAGAATTTAGAAATGTATATGAAGAGTTTGGACGTAAGGGGGTTTTGACTACATACAACCACCCAATCAGACCTTAAAAACAGGTAATAACTTATATGCCATCACCGACGGCACCYTTGCCAGAAAAMCTAAAAGGATTRNAGTGGCATTGACATGACTCTGATCGCACTTTTACGTGGTGGCTCTTGAACTAGGGAAAAAGATCTATTTACCAATTTCTGCTTTATGCCAGRTTCCCTCTACTTCTATCCAGGTGTACCTTTCCGAGCCATCTTTCTTATGAAGAGTCACTTCGTCGGGTTTTAGCACTTCCACGGATTCACCTTTCATGAAAATATCAAGATCATAAACAACTCCATCCTCTGCCTCGAAATCGGCGCAGGCGAAGTAAGTGTGATCTCCAAGTGCCGCTAACTTGTCATCATGAACCTTCAATAGTTTAAGGTTAAGCACTTTATTCTCCACACTATCGGTAAAAGTATAAGCTCCCTCTGCCAATGTTATCGCAGCAACATGTCCCCTGACAGCATCAGCCAGACTCTCTTTCGATACTGCTTTTGTACTGAGAGAGACCGGGTGTTCTTTTGGGTGCTCTGATGGGTGTTCCGATGGATGCTCACTAGGATGTTCCTGTGCCATGTTGGGCGTTACGAGCATTAGCACAAAAACACTACCAGTAATCAGGCCGGTGAATTTCYTCATTTCACTTTCCTCCAAATCTGGAATTCATTTRTTAGCCGAGGGATTTGTCTGAAGGTAGTCCAAAAACAGTTCTCTGTCAAGGTTTTGACAACCCACTCAAAGTTGATTAAATCTTAATTCGGGGGTAAGTTTGCCTCCTATGAATAGAGATGTTCAGATAAAATTATTTACAATACTGGTTATTGCGTCGGTTTTTAGTGGAACGATGGTTTACACCAACGGCCAAAAAGCATCCACCAAAGAAAGCTTCCGAGAGTTTCATTTTATTTATAAAGTAACCGTTCCACGTGTTTCAGGTGTAGAAGGGTTAACCCAGATTTGGATACCGGTTCCACAAGATAATGAATTTCAAGAAGTAACTAATCTGGATGTCTGGTCACCACATAACTATACAATTGGATATGATCCTATTTATAATAACAAAATGGTCCATATTGTTGCTTCGCAACCGATAGAAGAATTCACGGTTTCATTTTCTTTTGATATAAAACGGAAAGAAGCTGGAGCTCTTATGGAAAACCTTTCATCTTCCAATCGCAATCTTTTCCTGCGGCCCGTATCTCGAGTTCCTAGAAATGTCCGTTTTGAGGAAATTGCGAAGACGGTTATTACTTTTGGCTCCACAAAAGAAAGTGGGCGGGCTTTATATGATCACACACTGAATCGGATGGCATATGATAAGTCTGGAAGTGGGTGGGGACGTGGGGATGCTATTTATGCCTGTGACATTGGAAAGGGGAATTGTACCGACTTTCATTCCTTCTTTAATGCGATTGCCAGAACAGCRGGAATTCCTTCACGATTCAAAATTGGTTTTCCTATACCCAATGAAAGTTTTGGGGACATTCCCGGTTATCACTGTTGGACAGAGTTTTATACTACAGAAGATGGGTGGATTCCTGTGGATATTTCTGAGGCCGATAAAAATCCAGAGTTATCAGATTATCTTTTTGGCAATCTAGATTACAATCGAGTGCTCTTCTCTGTGGGTCGTGATATTGAACTTGTTCCCAAAAGCGCCAACGGGCCTGTAAATTTTTTCATATATCCTATAATGGAAGTAAGTGGAGTGCGATCCAATAACTTTACACAAAGCTTTTACTTTGAGAATATTGAGTAAAACACTTCAAATTGGCGACATAAGTATTACAACGCCCGTTCTGCTCGCTCCCATGGCCGGTGTGACAGATTATGCTTTCCGAATCCTTTGCCGGGAGCAGGGTGCTGGGATAGTATATTCTGAGTTCGTCTCTGCCGACGGGATTATCAGGGAAAATGCCAAGACACTCAGCATGATCCGCTTCAAGGAAGATGAGCGTCCTATCGGCATCCAGATATTTGGCAGCGACCCTGAGGTAATGTCAAGGGCTGCCCGCTATRTTGTYACYACTTTCMRGCCTGATGTYCTAGATATYAAYTACGGCTGYCCMGTYCCYAARATAACAAAAAGRGGYGCSGGWGCKGCAGCGATGAAAGATCTCTGCCTTATGGATGACATTACTTCTGCTGTCGTAGAAGCTGCCGGTGATACACCAGTCACAGTGAAGATGCGGGCCGGATGGGATAAAAACTCCATTGTAGCAACTGAAGTGGGGCCACGACTAGCAAAACTTGGTATAAAAGCCGTCACGCTTCATCCGCGAACATCAAAGATTGGCTATAAAGGAAAGGCAGAYTGGKCGCTTATAAGAGAACTTAAACAAAGTCTAATAGGTGCAGCCAATAATTCATCAATTCCTGTGATTGGGAATGGGGATATTCGGAAGCCTGAAGATGTTTTGCGTATGTTTGAGGAGACCGGCTGTGACGGTGTAATGGTAGGGCGGGCGGCGCTTGGCAATCCATGGTTTTTCCAACAAACCAAAGCACTCTTGGAAGGAAAAACTACGGTTAACACACAAACCATCTCTGAGCGAATCAAAATGTGTGGACGTCATTTTGATTTGCTTACCCAAGATAGAGGAGAGCGAGTTGGAACCAATCTCATGCGGAAACACTTCGGATGGTACATCAAAGGATTCCAGGGCGCAGCAACAATCAGGCGGAAATTGGTAACAGCCCCAGGACTGAAAGAGATGAARAAGGCGCTTCATGATTTAAGAAATATTCAAATCTAAAATCTAAATCCGGCTGAAGATCAAAGTCTAATCTTCGTATATAATTGACAAAAGAGTTCTTGGGAAGTCTTCCGTTTATTAGATTTATATCACCATTATTGTAGAAACAAACCTAAAAACTTATGGCTATTGGAATTGCAGCGGTTCTTGTGATCCTCGCGGTTGTCTTCTTTGTTAGACAGGCAGGCGGTGAGCAGCGGCTCTACCCTGATTACACATTTAATTTTTCCCCGCTAAAGACTTCCGCAGAGGTAAAACAGGATGTTTTCGTACCTGTGGATACGGTTTGGAAAAAGTTCACCGATATTTCCAATTACCACTTGTGGTTCCCGTGGATAAAAAAGATTCGAGTAACCCATGAAGATGTCAACCGATGGGTGTTAAAACATGCTACTGATAGATACCAACCGGAAGTGGGTCGCTATTTTCATGTTCAACCGTTCTTTGGGGCACCTTACACCAAATGCCGTTACATCGGTATAGAACAAAATAAGTCTCTCGTGCTCGAGATGCGCTTCTTCCCCTTTTGCAAGGAACTCGTCACCTTTACCTTGACTTCCTACTCTAACTGCGTGGAACTTTCATACAAGTTGAAAAGCTCGGGACTGTTGAGTCCAATTTCAGCCTTCATGTTCTCTTGGCGGGGAAAGTCGGTGTTACATAATCTGGTGGGCTTTATTCCGCCTGTTCAAGAAGTTGAAATCACCACAAATGGTGAAACCAAAACACCAGAGATTATCATGGACGATTCCTTTGTTGTCGCCTTAGTAGCTAAAGCCATGAGTGATGGTGATGACATCCTAAACAAGTTGACCGAAAAGAAAACACGGGGCAAAGCCAAGTCGGCCCTGTTTAAGGCTAAGCGCAAGGGAGAAACCCCTCAAGTCACTGCCGAGGCGGCTGCTGCCGTGGAACAGTTTCTTTCTGGGGGGCAGGCGGCTCCTGCCGTAACAGAGGCCCCTGCTACTCCAGCCGGAGGAAATGATGTGGAGACTTTGGTACAAAATGCACTGGAAACAGGCAACATGGAGCCTATTAATAATATCTCTGATAAGATTCTCAGGGGAAAAGCCAAATCAGCCCTAGTGAAAGCAAAACGAAAAAAGGGTTAGGCAAAACTGTACGCCTCCGAACTTCATTTCCCCCTATTCTTTACCCTCTCCATTGCTGCCTATCTTCTGATACTGTTAGTCACGAAAAATCCTAACACCAARTGGATCATAGGGATGGTTCTGATCGTTTCTCAGACTTTAACCACAATCCATAATGTCGGAATTAATCCACACCAAGTTCTGTGGCTCTGTAATATCACGGCAACATTAGGAATAATCCTTCTTTTCACTTTTCAGCAACGGCTATTCGACCTTTTTGTCTTCTTCGCTTGGACCGGTGACATTCTTACTCTGYTGATCCCAGACAGTGTTACTCTTCCATCTGTAGAAACATATCCTTTTTTTTGGATTTCTTACTGGCTCAAACATATCTCCCCATTGACYCTTACTGTTTACTTCCTCTTTCACGAGAAAAGGCAAATCTCCTACCGTGCCATCACCTTGGCTATTGGGATTATGATTACCTATACAGCCACTATATATCTCTGGGATGTTGTTTTCGATCAAAATATCATGGATCTCATTGAACCCACCTTAGATATAGAACGAGCCTTCGGCCCGTGGCCCATCTACATCTTTGTGAACATCTTTATCGCTATAGTGTGGTATGGAATAATCTATATATCAGCCATTCGGTTGGGGGTCGTGGCTTTGGCTAAACGCCGGAKACGTTGAAGTCTTTTCCAAAAACCCTACCCAAAAACAGTCGAATATCCTGCAATTCCTCCACCACGATGCGGTGCTCGCATGGGTACTCGTACCATTCAACAGAAAACCCTGCATCATTTAAAGTAAGGATTGACTCTTTAGCAAGATGGAAAGGTACGAGATTGTCATAAGTCCCGTGACCGGCAAAGATCGGTGTTTCAAGTGGAAGGCTGTTATTCTGCTTAAGTGATTCTTGATCCATGAAAAAACCGCTCATAACCACTATACCGCCTAACTTTTTCCGACTTTTTACCAATGTGTTAAGTGCCATAGATCCACCCTGAGAAAATCCCATAAGAACAATTTTTTCCTCTGGCAAACCTTCCTCTATCAGTTTATCAATCGCATCCATAATCTGCTCGCGGCTGTCAGTAATTTCGTTTGGCGCTGATTTTGTTGGCGGGAACAKAAACCACCCCTTCCCCTTGCCACCAGTCATGGGAACATCTACTTTGCCCTCAAGTGCAAGAAAGCGCAACTGTGGAAGGCGTAGTGATTCGGCTAGGGGAAGGAGGTCTTTCCCATTGGCACCCCAGCCATGAAGAAGAATTACASCACCAACGGGGGACAATCTGTTAGATGGAATATCGTACACTTTAGACTACATTCTRGTTCAATAAAGATCAACTAATAAGATATAACACTTTGAGGTAAAATGTTGTGACAAATATCACTGTTTTACTTTGTACTGAAACTGGTAAATGCCGAGCGCCCCATCTACTTTTACTGTATTTATGAACTCTAATTCTAAGTCCCCATCAAGGTGAGAAAAAAGAGGCAGCGATTTACTGTTCATTACTAATGGATGGAACGTGAGAAACAGGTGTGTTAGGTGTGGCGCAAAGCGGGAGTAAGTCCTGGCACCCCCGATGATAAAACATTTGTTATCCTCTACCCTAGAAATGACACCAGCAGGATCCAACTCCCGATGCATAACGATTCTCTTTCTCCCTTCAAGATCGCTTGAGAGTGTTTTGGCTGTGTTTGAACCCATGATAACCGTGTGACCCATGGTTTGTTCGCGAAACAGCTTCAAGTCTCTTGACCAATTCACYACCTCTTTAGTGTCATGAGAAATCATTCCGTTTGCAGTCACTGCGGCKATTAGAATCACATCCATAGCGCTAGCTTAGCGGTTCCCATTTATCATTAACAGATCCTGCCGCCACGGAAAGCATTTTCCCGGTATTGCAATATCTTTGGATACTACTGTTTACGTTGCCYCTCGAAACCGCCATAATGTCTTTTGGGTATTGATCTAGATATTTTTTTTCACGTCCCCGTTCTTTATTAATTAATATTTGTGTGGCAATTCCACTAGTGGTGCCAAAACTCACCTTGTACGTGCCCAATATAGTATCTTTCTTTGCCTTTAATTCCTCATTGGAAATACCACCATCAATCCACCGCTCAATTTGTTCTATTGAAGCAGATCTCCCCTCGTTCACCAGTTGAGGTGCAAACGTTCCCCATACATACCAGAAACCGTCAGTTCTATCAACACCCGAAACAGCTGAGCGAATCCCATACGTAAGCCCMGCCTGATCCCGAACGGTAGACATAAGGCGAGCTGAAAAGTTACCCCCAAGAACAAAATGTCCCAACATGAGGGGAAGATAATCCTTGTGATCTCTATCAATACCAATGGGCTGCCCAAGCATTATATCCACACTTGTCTTTTCTTGCATGGATTCAACAATTTGTTTTGCCTTGGGCATTTTAGGCGCTGCGGTTTGTTCAATATCCTCAAATGACAGATTGGATTTTTGCCAACTACCAAAACCTTCCCGGAGTGCTTCCTCAAGCAGATCAAAATCTGTGTCACCTACTGCCACAACAGTCAAACTACCGCAGCCCAGGCTGGCGGAATGGTATTTTTTCAAGTCCGATCTGGTGAGTTTACGTACAAGCTCAACCTGATCTTCAACAGCTAGAACATGGTTRGGGTGGTTTTTAGGAAATGTTTCCCGCAGGTACCTATTGTTAACCATAAAATCTGTCTCATCTTTAGATCGAAGCAAATCTCCAATCTCGTTGGTTTTCATGATCTCCAAATCTTCCTCGGGAAACACTGGATTTCTCAGTTGATCGGCAAGAAGCTCAATAACCTGTGATACATCATTTTTAAGGCATCGAGCAGAAAAACGTATGTGATATTGTGTGGCCGCAAAAGTTAACAATGCTCCCATTTCCTCAAGTTTCTCGCTKATGACAAACTTATTCTGACTTTTGGTGCCCTGATCCAGCATGGCTGCCATTATCTGGGCTGTAGCCTGATTACCYGATGTATTGAAGGCTTGGCCRCCTAGYAGACTTCCAGTTAGGGTAATCACATCATCAATGGGGGTATTCATTTCCAACAGCTGTATCCCTTCTCCCGGTTYAGACGARCATATTCTGCTGGCTACGGAGGTTCCCTCACTACTCATGTTGCACTGCTTTCGCTGCTAGAAATTGGAATAAAATGACCTATAGTACAGTGACTTTCCCTTAAGTATTTTTGTGCCACACGCTGTACATCGTCAGTGGTTACATTCATAACATTGTCGAGATATGTGGTATAAAGAGTCCAGTCGCCAGCGGCAATCGCTTCGTTCAAGTGACTTGCTATAGAATAAGAACCGTCACGACTAAAGGCAGTCATAGCGCGGATTTTTGATTTGGCTCGCCTTACCTCTTTATCTAAAACACCTTTTTCCCTTRTCTTTATATATTCRTCTAAGATCAGGTTTTCAACTTTTTTGGAGTCCGTTTCCGGTGTTAAAAATGCGTACGCCATGAAAAGTCCGTTATCGTGAAAAGGATGATCCCACATTCTCACGTCCATGGCTAAGCCCTTATCAATAATTTTTCGATAAAATCGGGATGATTTTCCGGAYCCAAGAATGCTGCCAAGTATGTGCAGGGGGTAAGTGTCTCGGTGTGACCCTTCAGGAGATTTATGAGCCACCCCAACAATGGGTGCCTCGCCAACGCGCTTAACCTCCACTCTTCTGAGTCCTTCCTGCGGTGGCTCTTCGGTATACATAACTGGAATAGTATTTGGAGACCGTGGAATTTTGCCGAAAGACTTCCAAACCATGTCCAATATTTCTTCAACAGAAAAATCGCCTATTACTGTAGCTGTAGCATTATTCGGCCAATAAAATGTATTATAAAACTCTTTCAGSCGATCCGTTGATATGTTCTCAATATCCGCGCGCCATCCGATTGTAGGATGATGATARGGGTGKGCTTGATAAGCTGTTGCCCAAATRTTTTTRTCTAACACCTCGAAGGGATCGTTTTCTCCTCGTTCATATTCATTGCGAACYACTGTCATCTCTGGCTGACGGTCTTCATCTCGAATAAATGCCCCWCGCATTCTATCTGCTTCAATGCTCACCGCYCGATCCAAATGTTCCTTCGGAAGCAGTTCAAAATAATTTGTGCGGTCAAACCATGTAGTAGCATTTATTTGAGCACCAACATCCTGAAGTACCTTCCAAATAGAGTTCCCATTGTCCTTGTTATACTTCTCGGAACCTTTGAACATTAAATGTTCCAACAAATGTGTCGCCCCAGTGTGGCCGACKGCCTCGTTGCGTGATCCCACATGGTATGTGACCATAAACGTTGCCACAGGGGCAGAATGGTCTTCCATCAATAATACCGTTAGATCGTTGGCCTTAAGTTTATACTCTTTGACCCCACCAGACKCKCGAATATGCTCAAAGTGTTTTATCTTATCCCTCATTTAAAGCACTATCTATWAGATGCGCTAAATATTCGCGATGTGCTATAGAGGCATCATCTCCGCTTTTGCGCGAYACYATTTTCCTAATATCTAAAATGTAATGATGTGTTKCAGCTTTTGCCATGTGATCGTACGACGACTCATTTCCACTAACCATAATYYCAATTAAACGCRTTARRAACTCTACTTGAAGRTTTCTTCGGAAAGAGTCGATATCACCGCGTGCATCAGCGTCGAATATTGCACTGGTTAGATCGCCCATGTATTCTGAGAGAGAATACTCGTTTCCATATAACATGGAGTTGTTTATTCGCGAAAGRGTGGTTGGGTGAAGCAAGTGGTTTAAAACRGTTTTTNGGAGGGTGAGTCGTTGTGCGTGGATTTTTGGGTCTTCTGTTTCACCSCCGTGATTCCAGCCGCGCCTCTGAAACCTCATGTGATCATGTACTCCTGCTGGAACAGGAAAAATGTCCGGGGCAAATACATAGTTACTTAATATTAACATGGCTCGCTTTTGATCAGCATAACTGACAGGGGTCAACGGTCTGCTGCCTCCCTCTTGTCCCACCAATGATCTATCAATATAAATCCCACCGATGTACCGCGTTACAACTTTGGCAGCGTTTTGATATTCCCGCACCAAAATATTGAAAGCGTCCCGGAAAGCGTGATACGTCTCCCCTTCTATCTCATATTTTTCTCTTAAATTTGTCATCAAGCCCAAAATAAGATTCATACGTTGTTCTGAGTAGCCAACGGCATCATTGGTCAAGTCGCCAACCATAATTCTAGGATCTATACCCTTACCTGGGCTCCTCATATCGTCTGCATCATTACCAAATCTAAGTGCTGGCTCTGTAGACCTTGCAAGAATCGCTTCTAACCTCGCTTTCTCTTTGTTTATGTCTTCTAGGGATGACGAATAACCAAATTCAATCGCCCACAAATCATACGGCCCGGCTTTTGTGGTGTAGTATTGTCCCTGATTTTCTTGGTCAGGGTTCAGGTTAACCGGATCATAATCCATCACAGAGGAAATTACTCCCACTTTTTCTGTTACGGTGCGGTCGTGAATCGTCTCGGGCGAGTGAAGCTGGCTGGACTGGAAGTTATGCGCCAATCCCAAGGTGTGTCCTACTTCATGCATCACAAGGCTAATAAGAGCCTCCTCAATCAAGCGCCCCTGAGCATTAGCAGAACCTTCAATACCCCGTAGTGCGGTTAGTCCAAACAGATTTTCCTGATGAAGGAAATCTCCATATGAGCAAAACTGTGGATTAAATAAGGTTTCTTCTGCRCTGATTTCATATAACTTTTCGTACTTCACGCGCCAAGTAAAATATATCCACTCAAGCATAATGTCGGCTCCAAGAATCTGACCGGTACGCGGGTTTACGAAGCTGGGGCCTAACCCACCAAAAGCCGGGTTGGGAGAAGATGTCCACCGTATAACATTATAGCGAATATCACCAGCATCCCAATCAGCGTCATCGGGTTGAAYCTTTGCTTGTATGGCATTCTTAAATCCGGCTACTTCATAAGCCTCGTTCCACCGTATTATTCCCTCTTTAACAGCATCCCGGAATTCGTGTGGAGTGGTATTTTCTATCCAAAATGTTATGGGTTCTTTTGGTTCACTAATGGCTGCATTAGGATGTTTTTTCTCCAAATGCCAGCGATGGATTACATCTAAATATGGTGTGTTGCTTGGAGAGGTCATATCGGTGATTTCTGTCAAAAAATATCCTACCCGCGGGTCGTCCCGRCGGGGTTTATAGTTATTGTCCGGCATCTCAACAAAGCTGTGTTGCAAGTGAATGCGGACGGACCTAGCATCTGTTACACCACCGCGACCGTGGTTAGTTGGAAAGGGGTTGTCGTAAACATATTCAACCTCCAGATCTGTATTCAGTGGATAACTTCTGATTTCCACGTATTTTGATTTGYTCTTATTCAGATTCCCCAGGCTGAAGCGGCTGCCGGGTGTGGCGTTTGGGTTTGGGGAGGGCTTTACCTGGTGTAGTGCCTCTGTAAGAAACACATCGTCAACCTCAATAAGCAATTCATTGTTGGTTGTATCATCAACAATAATCTCTTGTGATACCAATATGGCCGGACTTATGTTGGCTGACGCGGCCCGACTTAAAGGGTTTTCGGGGTCAAAGTAAAAGCTTGTGTTTTGGGCTACAATTTCTACTCTATTGAAATACCTTTCAAATGTAATGATTCTACTGCCTTCATACCCACCGCGTACATGTCCAGCATCTACCAACCCTTCCGTTGTGTGAGTAAAATAAATAAACTCTTTTCCAAGTTGGTCGTRWCGAATGAGCATGTGAGATTTACCACTTATTGARTCTTGGTATATCGTAAATAATCCTTCGTATTTCCGGGATGAGTCTGTAGTGCTTTCAATAGTAGCCACCTCTGTTGARTCTTCAACAATTTCATCGCTTTCATCTTCAATTATAACCTCCTCTTGGGCCGAGATCAGTGACAAAAAAATAATCTGTGATATAAATAAGACCAATGATGTGTTTTTTGTTTTTCTTGTCATTTTTTTCTCCTCTANTTATTCTCCTTTTACTGAATATAACGTAAAAGTTACACATTACAGACAGTTCATRTGTGTGAAKTTRGTGTTGWGGTGATYTATTTAATTAGMGCARCAATTGGCTTGAATGTCTCTCCATTTGCCACCCTTTGAAGTTCAAATAGTGCCATTTCTACTGAAGTTAAATGAACACCCATCTGTTCCATTTTTCGAAGGGCAATATCATAGTTCGATTTATGTCTAGACATTACGGCATCTGTAATCAAATGTACCCTATTATCCTTCTCCATTAAGTCAGCAGCTGTTTGATAAACACAGACATGTGCCTCAATGCCGCATAAAAGAATGTCTTTTGCATTCGCCTCTTTAACCGCCTGCTTTATATCTCCATCGTCAAGACAACTGAAGGAGATTTTCTCGTGACAGATATTTCCGTTTAAAGCGGCTTTTAGTGGTGAAATAGTAGGCCCAAGGCCTTTGGGGTATTGTTCTGTCCAAATAATTGGAACTCCCAATATTTTAGCTCCACCCACAATCTTGATCATGTTTTCAACTACCCTCCCCTGCTCGTACATGGTGGCGAAAAGCTTCTCCTGAACATCGATTACTATTAGGAGAGAGGATTCTGGTGAAAAGCGCATCTTGTGCTTTATAAACCTAGTGCGGTCAGGAGCTCTTCCTGGTGTTTCTTGGGAGAAACCTTAGGAAAAACATGTGTCACGTAATTYGCCTTATCTAAAACAAAGGTGCTGCGGTTTATTCCTTCATATTCTCTCCCGTATAGTTTCTTTTTTCCCCACACATCAAAAGCCTTAATAATGGTCTTTTCAGGATCACTCAATAAAGGAAAGGTGATTCCCCGGTTTTCCGCAAAAGAATGTTGGGCTTTTTCACTGTCGGCAGACAACCCATATACATCAATACCACTCTTTTTATAAATAGCACGATTAGACTGGAACCCAGTCGCCTCAACAATTCAGCCAGGTGTGTTCGCTTTTGGATAAAAGAAAATAATCTTGCGAGTTCCTGTTGAGATTTTCCTCTTTATACCCATGTGATCAATTAATACAAACGGCTCCACTTTATCTCCAACCTTAATCATTTCTTCCTCCTAATATTTTCTCATCACACCCACAACCACTCCTTGGATCTGGATACGTTCAGGATCAAGAATCAGTGTCTCAACTTCGTTATTTGCGGGGTGGAGTTCTACTTTCCCACTCTTATTGTAATACTTTTTTACTGTCGCTTCCGTACCATCAATCAGAGCAACAACGGTTTCACCATTTTGAGCATTATCCCGCTCCCGCAGAATAATAAAATCACCATCAGCGATATGCTCATCTATCATAGAGTTTCCGTTTACCTTCAAAATAAAGTGCTTACCRCGCTTCATAAACGTTGGGGGTATACTGATAGACTCTGGTAACACCACGGCTTCAATGGGTTTGCCAGCAGCAACAGAGCCCAATACAGGAACAGTTGGGAAACCGCTGTTTTCGTCCAAAATCTCGATTGCACGAGTTCTATTCCATTCGTGCTGTATTAGACCCTTCTCACACAGGGCCTTTATATGTTTATATACCGTTCCCTTGGAATTAAAGCCAAATTCCTTGGCAATTTCGCTGAATGTTGGCGCATAGCCATTTTTGGAAAGATATTTCCCAATAAAATCAAGAACCTCTTTTTGTCGTTTTGTCAAAAACATGGTGTACAGGTCGTGTATATAATCTAAGAAATACTAAGGAACATGCAAATTAAGAAGTAAAATTGTAATTAGGCACCTATTGTAGATTTAACGCTTTGTACTTTTATATTAAAAGTGCTGTCTATCGCCATTTTTTTTTCGATATTCCGGCATGCGTGAATAACAGTAGAATGATCTCTGCCACCAAAATGCAGCCCAATATCGCCTAAAGATGTTCCAACAAGTTCCCTACATAGGTACATGGCAATCTGTCGGGCTTGAGCCACCTCCATTGTTCTCCCTCTACTAATAAGCTTGTTCTCCGACACATTCGTCGCTCCACTCACTCCCCTTATAATATCTTCAATGTTAAGCACTTTTATATCGTCTCTACCTAACGTTTCTTTTAACACCTTTCTTGCTAAATCTAGGGTTATGGGCATATGAAAGAGAGATGAATATGCAAGTAATTTAACAAGCGCCCCCTCCATCACCCGAATATTGTCTTTAATGTTCCTGGCAATAAACTCTGTTATTTCATCGGGAATATCCAAGCTATCTTGTTCTGCCTTACTCTGTAAAATGGCTATTCTTGTTTCTAGGYTCGGCTTTTGAATATCTACCGTCAATCCTGACTGAAAGCGAGAAACCAATCGGTCTTTTAGTCCATATAATTCACTGGGGTGTCTGTCTGTTGTAAGAACAATCTGTTTTCCTCGTTGGTAAAGCTCATTGAATGTGTGAAAAAATTGCTCCTGTGTTTGTTCTTTTTTTTGCAAAAACTGTGCGTCATCAAGAAGTAATACATCGCACTCTCGGTATCTTGAAGAAAATTCTGATGTTTTATTACTCTTTATCGCCGAGACAAAGTCTGTTGTGAATTTTTCACTCGTAGTATATTTGACTTTAGCATTTATTTGTTTAGACAAAACCTGGTTTCCAATTGCTTGCATAAGGTGTGTTTTTCCAAGCCCTACACCACCATAAATCAAGAGGGGGTTAAATGAGGTTTGGCCGGGAGATTTAGCAACAGAAAGTGCTGCTGCCCTGGCAAACTGATTATTGGGACCTTCAACAAACGTGTTGAACACATACCTWCCACTAAGCTTACTGCCGCGATCATAATCCCTYGCTTTTCCGCTTAGCAGAATRTTTTTAACTTGATTCTTTTGGTTCGTCTGTTCACCATTATTTTTCCCGGCTATTTTAAAATTCAACTGGACATCATTGCCCGTTTCTTTTTTTATAGCACCCAAAATAACGTTTTTATAATGACTATCAATCCACTCATAGTAGAACTTACTGGGAACTTCAATTGTGGTTTCAAAATCAGTTATTGAGACTGGACGAATAGGTTCAAACCAAGTCGCATATGTCTGTTCAGTTATAGATGAACGAACGGYGTCCAAGATGTTTTCCCAGACAAATTCTAACCTATCCATTTAAGTTGTCCACAAGTTACCCACAATTGTATTTGGTTGTAATTTATTGACGTGAAACAACATATTCCTAATTCTATTTTTATAGTTATTAGGCAATTATTTTAGACAGACTATTTCATTGATTGAACACGAAAYATTGCCTAACTTCGCCGCAGAAACGGAGCAAAACAATGAAGCGCACATATCAACCAAGTAACCGAAAAAGAAAAAATAAGCATGGTTTTCGTGCTAGGATGTCCTCACCTGGTGGACGCAATATCATCAAGCGGCGAAGACAAAAAGGACGCAAACGCCTTTCCGCTTAATTCTTAATTGTACATACCACAGTCAACACAAAAAGCTGGTAGCAGCCACAACTCAACGATAAATATCTTTGCGATTTTTATCGCATCCTATAGGTGGGTGATTTCGGTCCTTGTTATCTTTATTGTCCAATTATATCGCACCGTTATCTCACCCATATTTCCCCAGTCTTGTCGCTATGCACCCAGTTGTTCCCAATACACCATAGATGCTTTTAAGAAATTCAGCCCCTTTAAAGCCTTTATTTGCTCAATAAGACGGGTTGTGAGTTGTCACCCCTGGTCAAGGGGTGGTTACGACCCGGCATAGTGGCACCATGAATAAGAATACAATTCTAGCCTTTTTGTTTATAGCGCTAATTCTCATCCTGATGCCCCAATATTATAAAATGAYAGGGCTTTCAGGTGAGTCCGATCAAGYCAATAAAAACATCGCACCCAATAACAACGGTGTCGCCTCTTTAGAACCTATAAGCAAGCACACYAAAGGGGTTGGCGGAGACAGTGGTGCCCGAAAAGAAAAACTTATCAACCGGGCAGGAGCAACAACATTTAATGAGCATGAAGAGGTCGCTATTATTACTGTAGAAACAAACCTCTTCACAGCCATTGTGTCCTCTTGGGGCGGCGGAACACTACAGTCTTACACTTTAAACAATTATAGCCTATGGGAGGGTGGAAAAGTAGACCTGATTGATACTACAATAAACGGAAAAAACCCAATGCTAGCCTATCGGTTGGGCGCCGAACTAGAYACCCTAACGTTTAATTTTRMAATTGACKWTTATSAWGATGGTSAAKTTMTTNNGRTNMAAAASCKANACCAGTAACCCTGACTTATCGTCTAAGTGGRGGTCCRGAACAAATAAACACAWYYAAAARKCTCACATTCTATCCGGATTCTTACCGTATAAMAATTGACGCTGATATAACTGTTGACTCATCTRCRCCAGAGRTTTTTTTAATWTGGTCTGGGGGATTACCTGTAACAGAAAAAAACGAAGACGATGATAAATATTACTTCGAAGCAARCCTTCTTCAGGGTGGGGAGTTGTTTAGTATAAGTGGAAGCGATGGMGAAAGTGTTGGCCAAAACTCCCCAGATACCCGTTGGGTGGCGGTTAGAACCAAATACTTCACTTCTGCACTTGTTGCGGCGCACCAACAGCGGCGTGATGGTGCTACATCTGGCCATATTTCATCAACAAATAACGACAAGAGACCACAACACAGCGCCCAAATTGGGTTTGATGGTGGCAGTGCAGCCGCGGATCTTTACCTTGGCCCACTAGAATACGACCGCATAGCAGATCTTGGTGCGGGCCTAGAACAAACCATGACCTTTGGTTGGGGGCCCTTAAGACCCATTGGGAAAGGGATTCTATGGATACTTACAAATTTATATGAAATTATTCCAAACTATGGTGTTTTACTTATTGTTTTTTCGATACTTGTGAAGGTTGTACTCCACCCACTCACACGAAAGAGCTATAAATCTACAAAAGAAATGCAGGCCATTCAACCGCTGGTTGCCGAGCTTAAAAACAAACACAAGGGAGACTCTCAAAAGCTCAACCAGGAAACAATGAAGCTGTATAAAGAACATGGTGTTAACCCCTTGGGGGGCTGTTTGCCCATGTTACTTCAAATGCCTATACTTTTTTCGCTGTTTKCTGTTTTTCGTTCAACAATTGAGTTTCGGGGSGCACCATTCGTTCTGTGGATTACTGACCTCTCTCAGCCTGACCAACTTTTTAACCTTCCCTTTACCATTCCCCTTCTTGGTTGGAGCACATTTAATGTGCTACCCATTCTGATGGGAGCAACAATGATATATCAACAAAAAACCATGTCTATTCAGTCTCCATCGCAACAAAAGTCCTTCATGTATATTATGAATGGTTTCTTTCTTATAATCTTTTATACTTTTCCGGCGGGTTTGAACCTTTATTATACTTGYTTTAATGCTTTAACCATTCTTCAACAGAAATACATGRTTCSTYCGTCCCCGCTCTCTTCAACAAAACCAAATTAATGCCACAAGRGTCCTTAGCGGGTGGTCTTCCTACTGTCGTTGCACAGGCCACACCGCCCGGCATTAGTGCTCTTGCCATAATCCGACTAACAGGACCAGAAACACTAGATATTTTATCAAGAATTACTCAAAAACCAACCACATCATTTAARCCTGGTCGGGCTCGACTCACATATATTTATAATTCTTCTGGTCAGCTATTAGACCATGTGGTTGCCACCTATTATAGGGCTCCCAAMTCGTATACTGGTGAAGATGTTGTCGACATTTCTTGTCATGGTGGCCTTACCACACCAAAAAGCATTACCACCGCCTGTATTGACTTTGGAGCTGTTCCCGCACCACCAGGAGAATTTACAAAAAGAGCGTTTGTAAATGGCAAACTAGACCTCTCGCAGGCTGAGGCTGTTGCCGATATAATTAGGGCTAAAACAGAAAAATCACAGCGAATTGGTGCTGCGGCTTTGGGTGGTATGCTATCGAATGAAATTTCAAGCATGCGAGAAGAACTTATCGCTATAATTGGCCATATGGGGGCAGAACTAGATTTTCTTGATCATGAATCAACCAAGGTGGAAAAARCTGAGTGGGCTTCTAAAATRTCATCGTTAAAAAAYACGCTTTGTTCTCTTCTTGAAACGTTTTCGGGGGGTCGTGTTTTTCGGGACGGCGCACTAGTCGTTATTACCGGTAAACCAAATGTTGGTAAATCATCACTTCTTAATACAATTATAAAAGAGGAGCGTGTTATCGTTTCTGTAGAGCCTGGGACAACCACAGATGCGGTTGATGCACACTATGACTTGGGCGGCATTCCCGTTTTATTTGTTGATACCGCAGGAATACGTGAGGCCAAAACACAAATTGAATCTATTGGTATTGGTATTGCTAAAAACTATTTATCTTCTGCGGCGCTTGTTCTGTGGGTTTGGAGTGCGGATGAGCTTCCTAATGAATTAGATGCTATAACTTCAAAACCATATTTTTCTGCTCCCACAATTATWGTAATAAATAAATCGGACCTAATAACAGGAAACCATAGCAAAACAAAGTATTCTAGCGTTTCGGGCAAACATCTTTTTGTCTCTGCAAAAACAGGTCATAACATTTCAGKGCTTTTATCTGAGATTGAGACAACGCTGTCATTAGACGTTTCTGTGGATCAGCCACTATTAACCAACAAGCGCCACCAAACATCTCTTAACAGCGCACTTATATCTATTAATCGGTCTCTTGACACTCTTGGCTCCGGAGAACCAAACGAGCTTTTATTGTCTGACCTTGGTGTTTGTCTTTCACATCTAGACACCATTTTAGGCATAACAACACCAGACCACATCCTAAACTCTGTGTTTAATAAGTTCTGTGTTGGAAAGTAGTGTTTCACGTGAAACAAATGACAAAATTTAAAGACCCTTTTGATGTTATAGTTATTGGTGGTGGTCATGCTGGTGTCGAAACGGCACTGTCTTCCTCGGCGCTGGGCTGCAGTGTTTGCCTTATAACAATGGGGGTCGCATCTATTGCTCGGATGTCGTGCAATCCGGCTGTTGGGGGCATAGCAAAGGGACACCTCCTTAGTGAAATAGATGCGTTGGGGGGATATATGGCTGTTGCAACCGATTTTTCTGGTGTTCAGTTCAAGATTCTAAACAAGTCTAAAGGCCCTGCGGTTAGGGCGCCACGTGTACTGGTTGATAAACGTTTATATGAAAAAAATGTTCAGTCTTGGGTGCTTAAAGCAAAAAACGTCTTTTTATGTGAGGGTGAGGTGTCAAACATTCTTTTTTCTGGTGAGCGCTGTTCTGGTGTAAGGCTTTTGTCGGGTGAAACCATTAATTCTTCTGCTGTTGTTGTCACATGTGGGACATTTTTACGTGGTATGGTTCATGTAGGTACAAAACGGTCTTCAGCGGGAAGAATGGGTGAAGAGGCTGCAAGTGACCTTACAGCCTCTCTTATAAGCCTTGGATTTCGCGTTGGTCGTTTAAARACCGGYACACCTCCTCGTCTAAAAAGATCTACTATAAACTTTTCAGTGMTTAATAAAACATTCGGTGATGCCTCACCAAGTCCAACATCATTTCGAACCAAGAGTTTTTCTCCTCCAAAYCGTCCTTCTTGGGTGGTAAACACAAACATAAAAACACACAAAATAATTGAAGAYAATATTGACTTGTCTCCAATGTATTCAGGGCAAATAACTGCTGTTGGRCCAAGATACTGTCCTTCCATAGAAGACAAGGTTTTTCGTTTTTCTGATAAACCCTCACATAGAATTATACTTGAAGAGGAGTGGTCTGGTTCTAAACAAATATATACTGGCGGTTTTTCAACAAGTTTACCATCAGAAATACAGCTTTGTGCTCTCCGCACTATTTCGGGRTTAGAGCGTGTTGAGTTTTACCGCCCTGGATACGCGATAGAATACGATTTTATCCCCCCRTCCCAATTAAAGTCCACCCTTGAATCAAAGCGTTGCCCGGGGCTGTTTCTTGCTGGACAAATTAATGGCACCTCTGGTTACGAAGAAGCSGCGGCGCAGGGGYTAATTGCTGGCATTAATGCTGCTCACAGTGTCTTTTCTCGTGGCCCATTCAATTTACGTAGAGACCAGGCCTATATTGGTGTTTTAATAGACGATCTAATAACAAAAGATGTWGACGARCCCTATAGAATGTTTACTGCACGAGCAGAACATCGCCTATCCCTCAGAACAACAAACTCTGACAGAAGGCTTTCCCACTTGGGTCGAGCTATTGGATTGCTCCCTGAAAGCACTTATTTAGAAATTATGAAAAGGCAAAAGAAAATTGACGGGTTTTTAGTTGGTTGTGACAGTGGGACCACTGGCTCTCCTGGCTCATCGTTTATAAGTAGTAATAATCACAAACCCACACATTCAAAAAGGGCAAAGCAAGCAACCAAAAACGGTTCTGTGTCTGCTCATATCCTAAAAGATRAAGCAGTTACAAAGTTCAACYATTCKCTTATAAAAAACGAATTAGATGCTATTATAAAATATGCGCCATATATACACCGWCAAGAGCAATTRCTGTCTCGCATTCTTCAAAACGACCGACTTTGTATACCTAAAAACTTTGAATATTTTTCTTGTCTTTCRTTGTCTATGGAGGCCCGCGAAAARCTCAGCATTGTCCTGCCAGARACTCTTGGCCAAGCTTCCAGGGTTTCTGGTGTAACTCCCTCAGACATTGCGGCMYTATCTGTMGTKCTGGGAAAGGCCTARTSTGCTGCCCGGGCAGGTTTTCSTTTTTGCGTTWTRKTGGTGTACGCAAWATRTTTTTRTTCTTTCAATATTAAAGTACTAATTGTATAAATCTATTGACYCKYCTTAACTTGTATCCTANATGAAAAAAACATTGTTTRACYCCACTCTTRACAAAMRRCYRTTGTTTTTGTTGCTGTTTTGTTGTTTTGGGTGTWCTGGCTCTGTGGAGGAYAACAGAGATGGTGTTGTTGTYGCTCGAGTAGGAAAACATRTTTTGTCRGCCATTGAATTTAAAGCGTTCGGAGGCAGCCATCARAACAARGAGMGGTTAATAAATRTGTGGRTTMGRGGTCAGYTAATAAATGAAYATGGAGAGTCTTCAGGTGTTGGTATTAGTAGTCTTTCGAAGATGCTGTGTAACGACTGGGTTGTTAGGGGAAGCCGTGTTCTAGAAAATACGGTTTATAAAAACATTGATATTTCAGCTGTTGCTGTAAGAAATTATTATAATAAGAATATTGGCGCATTTAAAAGGCAAAAAGACTGGATACGTATGTTCTCTGTTATATTAGAAACAGAAGACGAAGCTATAAGCGCCGTAAAAACGCTAAAGAATGTTGGAAGAAAAGAACACGTGCCTCTCTCCCAAAACCACTTGTCTTGGTTGGCTCTTGTCCGGGAGGGAGATTTAATGCCTCAACTTAATAAAACCGTGTTTAATGGTGGAACAGGCGTTGTGGGCCCAACTAAAACAARGTTTGGTTTTCACGYYRCTCATGTTGTTGAGTMTTATCCTGCAGGATCTRTTGCGGGYCTTGATGAGGTATATGATAAAATTGCCTCAGCGCTATATCTTACAAAGCGAAGAGAGWGAYAMRAMRCRCWTRYKKMSCGCCTATATACCAAYGCAGACATCTATATAAACGAGACATTGTTGGTGGGAGAATAAAATAATGATTTCGCGTTCTCGGTTCCTCCTTTTGGGTTATCTATGTTTTTCCTTCTGTTCCGCACAACAAACATTGGGGGGTATTTCTGCTGTTGTTGGAGATAAAATAATTCTAAAAAGCGAGATTGTTCAAATTGTTCAAATAACCGCATTAAACATGGGCTTGGATCCCAATAGCAATGACGTACAACTTAAAAAGCTTTCAGATGATGTGTTACAATCGCTAATAGACCAACACCTAGTACTAAGTGTTGCCGAAGCTGAGAGCGTAGTTGTGAGTGCCCAAGAAGTGGATGCTGCACTGGACCGCCATGTTTCCTCTGTCTTGGCTCGAGCAGGGTCAGAGAGTAGACTAGAGGAAATCTTTGGTAAGACCTTACGTGAACTAAAAAAAGAGCTTTGGCCAGACATACATGATCAGCTCGTAGTTGAAAGGTTTCAGGCTCAGTTGTTTTCCGGGGTTGTTATTTCAAGAAAAGAGGTAGAGGATTTCTTTTCGACATATAAAGACAGCGTCGGTGTGCTCCCAGAGCTTTATGATCTTCAGTGGCTTCGCCTAAGTATTACACCCGGACAGAAATCTCAGCTTCARTCAATTGAAAGTCTTAAAGATTTGCGGCKRCGCATTCTGGCTGGAGAAGACTTTGGRTCCCTTGCCTCTCAACACAGCCAAGATCCGGGTTCAGCTCGAAACGRTGGAGAACTTGGGTTTACTGCTCGYGGKACATTRGTCCCAGAATATGAAGARGTTGCACTGGGTTTAACTRAAGGAGAAATAAGTGGTATAATCGAGTCTCCTTTTGGTTATCATATCATTCAAACAATTGAACGCATGGGGGAGAAAATCAACACAAGGCATATCCTTATTATCCCCCAACCAAGTGATGCAGACGAAGACAGTGTCTACACCCTAGCAAAATCACTATCAGACAGTATTCACAGCTCAAAAGACCTTTTCGCTTTTTCCTCTAAATATTCCGATGATGATTTGTCGAAAGAGCGTGGTGGGCACCTGGGTTTTCAAAGCATTTCTAGCTTACCATATCCTGGCTTGGCTCGGGTTCTGCCAAACCTAGTTTTGAATGAGCTTTCGACACCAATATGGGTAGAAACGGCTTACCTTTTAATTATGATAAATAATRTTCGTCCGGGTGGTGAACCCAACCTACAAGACCATTGGGCGGAAATAGAATCGCTTGCTCTGGGTAAAAAGAAATCAGACTTTTTCTCTTCTTGGCTCAACAAAAAAACATCTTCCGTATATATTCAAATTTTTTAATGACACCCTTAACCCAACTATTGTGTTGTCTACCCAATACTATCAACAAAAAGCCCACTTAATTTTGATCCTTATCTTGGGGTTTCGGCCGTCAGTTATTTCATTATAAGGATTGAGTTTTGATCATTATCAACATGCCTTATTATTATTAAGATTTTTAATCTTTTTATAGAACAATTATATTTATATGTTATTAAAAACTTGTTGGTAGAAACAGCGATTGTAACTAACATTCTTCACTGTGTTTTAAGTACAAAACTCATTAATAATTCATTAAAAGGTACGCAGAACAAAGTGAAGATAACTGTCAATCAAAGTAACCTCCAAAAAGCACTCCAACACCTTTCAAAAGCAACCCCCACCCGATCTACAATACCAATACTTAATAGTATTTTGATGGTTGCGAAGAACAAAACACTTACTCTTCGTGCGACAGATYTGGAGATAACCATAATAACAGACATACCATCAACTGTTGATGTGGATGGTGCTGTTGCACTGCCCCATAAAACACTTACGGAAATTACAGGTGCACTGCCAGATATTGAGTTAGAAATTAGTGCAGACGAYAACAACCGCGTAAAAATAAAGGCGGGTCAGGGTGACTATGATATTCCGGGAGTGAGCGCAGAAGAATTTCCACAACTACCCGAAGTAGACAACAAAAAAGAAGTAATTCTAAAAGAGAAAACACTGGGTGAGCTTATTACCAAAACAAGCTTTGCACTTAGCACAGATGAGCTGAAGCCCGCGCTTATGGGTGCGCTGTTTGAGTTCGGTGAAGAAAGTATAACAGCTGTAGCAACGGATGGCCACAGGCTTTCTGTCTGCAAAAGATCAGAYTATGAGTTTAAGGGATACACTGGTGACATTATTGTGCCAAGAAAGTTTCTTCAACTTCTCAACCAGTATTTGGGTAGTGGAGAAAAAGACGAGGTGGTGCTTTGGGTGGGTGACAACCACATAACAGTTTCTGTCTCCGGTGTTACGATATTTTCGCGAATCATTGATGAGAGATACCCAGACTATCATAGCGTATTGCCCTTAGACAACGACAAAATCGCCTCATTTGACAGGAAAAAACTCCTAAGCGTTGTAAAAAGGGTGGCGATTTTTTCAAACAGAGCCACAAAACAGATTGCCCTACACCTATCAAAGGGCGAGAGCTCAATCACCACGGAAGACCCTGAAAGTTCTTCCAGCGCAAGAGAAGAGATAGAGGTGGACTATGATGGCGAAAACATGATCTTAGGATATAACGCRTCCTATCTTGGGAATATGCTGACYCATATAGACTCAGATAGAGTTATTTTAAAGCTAAAAACGCCTATTAGTGCGGGGCTTATATTACCAGTCGAACAGGCTGAGAACGAAGAAATTACAATGCTTCTAATGCCCATGAGGACCAGTTCGTAACAGGGGTAATAAGACCCTGCTTGTGACCCCTTGCGCGCAGAAATCCCCAGTCAAAAGCAAACAACAAACAGAAGACAGGCTGGGATGAGTATATCCAAAGAGCGAAAGACAGGAAGCACAGAGAAGACATGCAGAGCCTAAAACAGGCAATTTCATCACTTTTAAAAAGCGCGGGAATTGATCAACCTATAGAACAAAACAAAGCGCTGATAATTTGGGGCGACGTTGTGGGAGAGTCCATAGCTAGCAACACCGAGGCTAAAGAGGTAAAACATGGTATACTTATAGTTAAAGTTTCTACACCGGTGTGGCGCAATGAAATCGCCATGCGCAAAAGGGAAATCCTTAAAAAACTGAATGCAGAACTAGGCAGCACAGCAATAAAAAACATTCGCCTGACATGACAGAAATGACACAGAGCTCAAAAGATTACAGCGCGGAAAAGATAACAGTCCTAAAGGGACTTGAGGCAGTACGCAAGCGCCCAGCCATGTATATTGGTGACACGGGAAAACGAGGCCTTCACCACCTGATCAACGAGGTTGTTGATAATAGCGTAGATGAAGCACTAGCAGGACATTGTTCCAAAATTGATGTAACAATCAACGCAGATAACTCGATAACGATTTCAGACGATGGTCGCGGTATACCGGTGGATATACATAAAGAAGAAAAAATTCCCGCACTAGAGGTCGTTATGACAGTGCTCCACGCAGGGGGAAAGTTTGATAARGGGTCATACAAGATTTCAGGAGGACTACACGGAGTYGGGGTGTCAGTAGTAAATGCACTGTCAGAGTGGTTAATAGCCGAGATTGGCAGAGATGGAGAGCGACACCGCCAGAGATATGAGAAAGGCAAGACAGCCTCCAAGCTTGAGATTGTTGGAAAAACGTCAAACACGGGCACAACAATAACATTTATGCCCGACAGCACCATTTTTAATGCTGTAGAGTGGGACAGAGAACTGATGAYAGAAAGGCTTCGGGAGTTAGCCTATTTGAACAATAACCTGACAATTACTCTTGTAGATGCCCGCGGTGATGGAGAGCCCGAAATCGAAGCATTTCATTATGAGGGTGGACTGAAAGACTTTGTAGCGCTTTTAGATGGCGCATCACACCCCATTCACCAAGAAATTGTTACTGTGTTTGTCGACAACAGTGAAACACCCGTGGAAGTTGCACTAAGGTATAATGAGGGATACAGTGAAAACATTTTAACCTTTGTGAACAATATAAATACAATTGAGGGGGGAACCCACCTTTCGGGGTTTCGTTCTGCGCTTACCAGGGCATTGAACGCTTACGCACAAAAGAACGGCCTGTTGAAGGGTACAAAAGGACAGGGGGTCGCCCTAAGTGGCGCCGATTTTAGGGAGGGCCTAACAGCAATACTATCTATAAAAGTTGCCGAACCACAGTTTGAAGGACAAACAAAAACCAAGCTGGGCAACAGTGAAGTAAGGGGAGTTGTTGATTCTATTGTATTTGAGGGCCTGCAAGACTATTTAGAACAAAACCCAGCCGTTGCTAAGAAAATTATTGAGAAGGCAGTTCTCGCAGCCGCCAGTAGAATGGCTGCAAAGAAGGCACGAGATCTAATCCGGCGAAAAAGTGCGCTGGAGGGGGGATCTCTACCCGGCAAACTAGCAGACTGTTCTAGTAAGGATGCCACCATGTGTGAGCTTTTTCTTGTTGAGGGTGACTCGGCTGGCGGCTCAGCCAAACAGGCGAGAGACAGAAGGTTCCAAGCGATTCTACCCCTGCGTGGAAAAGTGATTAACGCCGAGAAAGCAAGAATAGATAAGTTGCTGGGCAACAATGAAATTCAATCAATAATTACCGCACTGGGGGCGGGTTTTGGTGATGAACCTGACTCTCCAGAAGAAACAACTGGCACAGAGCTTGATGTGGAGAAACTTAGGTACCATAAGATTATTTTGATGACAGACGCTGATGTGGACGGGAGCCACATTCGAACACTGTTACTAACATTTCTCTACAGGAAAATGCAGCCACTAATCACMGGTGGTCATATTTACATTGCCCAGCCGCCACTTTACAAAATTAGCCAGAGTAAAAAAGAACACTATGCATACGATGACAACGAAAGAGACATCACTGTTGGGCGGTTTAAAAGGGAAAATAAARCTCAGAAARTACATATACAGCGCTACAAGGGGTTGGGGGAAATGAACCCCGACCAGCTTTGGATAACTACCATGGATCCAGAGCGCAGATCATTGCTTCAGGTAACAATAGAGGAGGGATTTCGAGCAAACGAAACATTTTCGGAGCTTATGGGCACCGACGTGGGGTCAAGGAGACGGTTTATTGAGAAAAACGCGAAGTTYGTTACCAACCTGGACGTATAAAAGAAAACGATGGATATAAACACACGAGACCACATTCTTCCCCGCAACATTGTCAGCGAAATGGAGGAGAGCTATCTTAATTACTCTATGTCAGTTATTGTATCGCGGGCCCTGCCGGATGTACGCGACGGCCTTAAACCTGTTCACCGCCGCATTTTGTTTGGGATGAATGACCTGGGGGTTCACTGGAACAGGGGATATAAAAAATCGGCTAGAATTGTTGGCGATGTTTTGGGTAAATACCACCCACATGGAGACAGCTCAGTTTATGATGCACTAGTAAGAATGGCGCAACTATTTGTCATGAGATATCCCCTTGTGGATGGACAGGGTAACTTTGGCTCCATAGATGGCGACCGGGCGGCAGCCATGCGATACACAGAAGCCAGGATGACCCGGTTTTGCAGTGAAAGCCTTAGAGACCTTGATAAAGAGACCGTATCGTGGGAACCCAACTTTGACGAAACCCTCGAAGAGCCAAGCGTTCTTCCTGCRGTTGCCCCAAACCTCTTGGTCAACGGCGCAGAAGGTATTGCCGTTGGAATGGCCACCAAAATTCCCCCGCACAACCTCTGTGAAGTGGTAGATGCTATGATGGCGCTTATTGATAATCCAGAAATTACCATTGAAGGTTTAATGGAGTATGTTAAGGGTCCTGATTTTCCCACAGGCGCGTTTATAGAAGGGTTAGAGGGAATTAAAAGTGCCTACGAAACAGGCCGCGGTATTATTACAGTTCGCGCTAGAGCGTTTATTGAAACCAACAGAAAGGGAAGATCTAGTATTGTTGTAAGCGAGATACCCTACCAGGTAAATAAGGCCCGGCTACTTGAGAAAATTGCAGACTTGGTTCGAAGCAAAAAGATTACAGGTATCGCTGACGTGCGGGACGAATCAGACAAAGATGGTCTTCGTGTGGTGGTAGAAATAAAGAGAGACACAGTTCCAGAGGTGATACTGAATCAGCTTTATGTACACACCCAGCTTAAGGATTCTTACGGGATAATTCTTTTGGCGCTGGTTAATGGTGTTCCAAAAGTGCTGACACTTAAAGACATGATGAAGCACTTTATTGATCACAGGCATGAGGTGGTGGTCCGCAGAACACAGTTTGACCTGAGAAAGGCTGAGGAGAAGGCACACCTTCTTGAGGGACTTAAGATTGCTCTGGACAACATAGATGCTGTAATCAAGCTTATTCGCGCAAGTAAAGACCCTCTCCAGGCCAAAGAGGGGTTGATGGACTCGTTTGATCTATCAGAGCGCCAAGYACAGGCAATACTAGATATGCGCCTGCAGAGGCTAACCAGCCTGGAAGTCGACAAGGTTGTGACCGAGTATAAAGAGACGATACAAATCATTGCGGAACTGAAAAGCATTYTAGATAGCCACCCACAKCGAATGGCAATTATCAAAAAGGAATTTGARGAAATTCGTCAGGCATATGGAGACCCCCGCAGAACCGAAATTGTACCAATTGGCAAAACCTTCTCTGTAGAGGATATGATTGCCGAAGAAAACATGGTTATCACTATAACCCATAGCGGATATATAAAAAGGACGGCAGAGGCAACATATAGAAGCCAAAGGCGCGGCGGTCGCGGTCTTCAGGGAGCTGGAACCAAAGAAGAAGATTTTGTGGAAAACCTCTTCGTTGCCAACACCCACGATTACCTTCTTTTCTTTACAGACAAAGGTAAGTGCTATTGGTTGAARGTCCATGAAATTCCACCCGGTGGTCGGGCTGCCCGGGGCAGGGCAGTGGTAAACCTTATTGGCTGTGAACCTGCCGAAAAAGTTGAAGCATTTGTGAGTGTTAATGAGTTCGATGACCACCGCTTCATTGTTATGGCAACAGAAAAAGGTGTTGTTAAGAAGACAAAATTAGCAGCATACGGAAACCCCCGAAAAGGAGGTATTTACGCCATAGAGATAAGGGAAAACGACAGGCTTATTGAAGCTAAAATCACCAGCGGTGAGGATGATATTGTACTCGGAACCCGTGAAGGTAAGTCTATAAGGTTCTCTGAGAGAGATATCCGCGCAAGCGGTCGGAAAACCATGGGCGTAAGAGGTATAAGATTAAGCTCAAAAGAGGATCGAGTGGTAGGGATGGTGGTAGTACGTCGCGAAGGGACAGTTTTGGTGGCCACAGAAAATGGACTTGGCAAGCGGACAGACATTATTCAATATCGTGTGCAAAAGCGAGGCGGAAAGGGCGTTATGACCATGCGCACCACGAAAAAAACAGGYAAAATGGTGGCCATCATGGAGGTGGTTGAYAGTGACGACCTTATCGTAATAACAGACCGCGGAGTTTTGATCCGTCAAGCTATTGCGCCTATTCGGACAATTGGAAGGGTAACGCAAGGTGTGAAGCTTATTCAGCTGGACGCAAAGGACAAGATAGCCTCTATTACCCGAGTTCTCCATGAAGAGGATGTTGATTTGCCGGAATCACCCGAAAATGGTGACGAGCTTAGTTCAGATGAAAATATCGGAGAAGCCAGCGACAACGAAGTAAAGACGTGATAGATGAGGCCAGCCTATCTATCGTTAGAGAGCGGATAGAAAACGCCCTCCAACACCGTAAACACAAAACCATCTCCCCCATAGAAATYATCGCGATCACAAAGGGCTTTCCCCCGACCTTCATTATAGATGCGGCTACATTGGGGCTAAACAGCATCGGAGAGAACAGGGTTCAGGAAGCCGAGGAGAAATTTCCCAACCTTCCAGAKCTTCTYACTATCAARCGCCGCCTGGTTGGGCATTTGCAGTCTAATAAAGCTCGTCGTGCTGTAGAGTTGTTTGACACCATTGACTCAGTTGACAGCGCCAGGCTGGCAAAAAAATTGTCTGCTATTGGAGTAGGTCGAGGCGTCCCGGTTGAGATTTTACTGCAGGTTAACGTAGGCCGGGACCCAAATAAGTCTGGGTTTAATCCAGCCAGAACCGATGAATTACTTGAGTCAGTTGAGCTTGACGGGCTGAATGTTTTAGGGTTGATGACCATTGGCGTTTTTACAACTGACGAGCAGTCAAAAAGAGAAACATTTCGGGCGCTCCGAAACCTACGTGACCTTCTAAACAGYAAATTATCACAAAGTCTGCAGCTGAAAGATCTGTCTATGGGAATGAGCAGTGATTATGAAATCGCKGTGGAAGAGGGRGCCACCATGGTGAGGATTGGTACGGCACTTTTCGGCCCGCGCCCAAAACGGTGATGTTTATTTATCTTGTTCATACTCCTGATTTGTATGGAATCCCGGTAAAAGAGGKYCCCCAAGCAGTTARCACAAAAACCCAACATCAATTGTATGAAGCAACAATAGCGAAAGTAATTGTACCCGAAAAACCTTACCGCGTAACCGTTCACCCCCAGAACTTTATTAAGCTTAGAGARCGGCTTGGAATAGAGAAGCTGCTGATCATAGACCGGGTGAAAGGGGAGAAGACTGGCCCCGTAATACAARTTTCTGATCATCGCAACCTGACCGGCTGGAACCCCCTCTCGGGAAGAACACCCTTGAAAGAGTTGCCCCAATTTCCGGACATGAGYACTGTCTATAAATGCGAAACACYGGGAATTCAACAAAGTACAGTTTCAACTGTCGGCCCGGAGAGATTTTCTTCGGCGGAAAGCGAGGCTGTTTCCGAATTTGTTGCACCGATTGCACTCTGCGCCGCTTATGTAGGCATAGAAGTGTGTGCTTTGGGGTGGAATCAGAAAAAAGATCCTTCCGGGGAAAATTTGGTCATAGCCATGAAAAAAGTTATAGGCGCAGAYTAAGGTGCTTGTTTTGTGGCGAAAACAGACCYAAAACCCTAAATTTGTCTGCYGGYAACAACAGRYRGCCGGTRAAAATTAAAAGCGAAAGGGTGATTAAAGATGAAATCTGACATGACAATACTGAAGCTTTTCAAAAACGGCAAGGAATTTGCRGAAGAACCGGCAATTTCCTATCTAACCGACGGTGAATGGAAAACCGAAACGTGGAGCGACTTTTTAGAACAAACAATKGRTGTTGCYAAATCACTAATAGCTYTGGGATTCCAGCCCAACGACAAGCTGAGCATCTACAGCTACAACAGAAGGAGTTGGTATGCTTGTTATTCTGCCGCTCAAATGGCTRGRGGTGTAGCCGTGGGCGTATATCATACGAGTTCACCCGAGGAAGTTGAATGGGTAATAGGCAACTCGGACTCGAAGATTGTGTTTGTTGGAAACAACCCAATGGACGGTGGTGACAAGGAAAAAATGTTAAATCACAGGCTGATGAAGGTATTGGACAACTTGCCCGGTGTAGAGCATGTAATCATGATGCGGAAGATCGAGAAGTTAAATCACCCCAAGATGATGTCTTGGAGCGATTTTATAGCCAAGGGGAGTACGACGGATGATTCAGAAGTAATGGACAGGACAAACGCAATCTCTATGGAAGACACATCTGCRCTTATCTATACCTCTGGAACAACAGGTAACCCCAAGGGGGTAGAGCTTACACACAGGAATTGGGAGTTTGAGTTGAGAGTGACAGACTCTATTATGCAGTTTAAGCAGGGAGAAAAATATGTCTCTTGGCTCCCGCTGGCCCACGTTTTCGGCCAACTGGTAGACAATCACTATTGGGTGAGAAATGCACTGCATATGTATGTTGTGGATAACCCACTAAATGTTGTTGATTGTGCCAAAGATGTTCARCCTCACCTTTTTATCGGTGTTCCCCGGATTTATGAAAAGATATATTCAAACATTAAGGCTGCGCTGGACTCAAAGGCGATCCTTCGTTTTCTCTTAAAGACACCCGGATTGTCGGGCATTATTAGCAGAAAACTTAGGGAGAAGATAGGGATGGCAAACTGCCGCTTTGCCATTACTGGCGCAGCCCCGATCAACCCGGACATTTTAACTCTTTTTCACTCGCTCGGCATTCCTATTTTCGAGGGCTATGGAATGACAGAAGACACAGCCGGCGCAACATTAAATTACCCAAAGAAGAACCGCATTGGAACAGTTGGAACCCCACTTGAAGGGACGGAAGTTAAGATTGCAGATGACGGCGAGCTTCTTATAAAAGGAGAGCACGTAATGAAGGGGTATTATAAGAACCCGGAAGCGACAGCCGAAACCATTATCGATGGCTGGCTATACACCGGTGATGTTGGTGAAATAGACGCTGATGGATACGTAAAAATCACAGGCAGAAAGAAAGAGCTTTACGTCAGCTCCGGCGGCAAAAACATTGCTCCCCTTGTCATCGAAGAGACAATGAAAACCATACCGATCGTGTCGCAATGCTTCTTGGTGGGTGACGGTAAAAAGTACTGTAGCGCGCTGTTTACGCTTGATGTTGGAGCCATACTGCGGGACAAGTTGGGTATGGATCCCAACGACRTTCCGAAAGACCCCGCTGCACAGAATAAGAAACTGGAAGAATTGGGGCACACCTTGACAGAATTTACCGGGGGCGAGGAAACAAGAGTCGAGGTACAAACCCAGGTAGATGAGCTGAACAAGAGATTCTCCAACCCCGAGCAGCTGAAAAAATTCACGATACTGCCTCGAGACTTCTCAATCGATGACGACGAGCTTACTCCCACATTAAAGCTTAAAAGGAGACAGATAAGTGCCAACTGGGCTGACGCCATCGAAAAAATGTATACCGAATAGYCAAACAACCACAGAGAAAGCCCTACTTTCTTAAGAAAAGCAGGGCTTTCTTTGTTCTGTTGTTCTGTTGKTYTRYTKWWYTKYYRYTYYRWTSYYCTSTWKTTCYRTYGKTYTKKTSYTYKGWWGKKMKRKYGTYMDSWYRCCGTTCTTATACTTGGCGGTAACCTTCTTCTCGTTTAGTACGTCATCTGGCAAGCGGARGGAACGGGAGAAGCGGCCGAAGCGCGATTCCCGGTGACTGTANTTTTCACCACCATCCTCTACTTCAGTCTTTTTCTCGCCGGTAATAGTAAGCACGCCATCCTTAATTGARACATTAAAGTCAGACCTCTTCATGCCGGCGGCCTCAACTATGAGCTGGTACTCCTTTTCCTTTTCGATTACATCAAACGCCGGCAGCCAGCCCACATTTTTTGATAATGTGGGAACCCCTTCCAGCGACTCTCCGAAAATCGAGTTGAAAATGCTGTCGATGTCACTTGAAAGCCAAGAAGTGGAAATAGGCGACAGCCAACTGTTGGCCCGCATGGGCCTGTGCGTRGGTGTCCATTTTACTAGAGTCATTTCTGTTTTCTCCTTTACTGGTTTTGTTAAAATTGATTTCACCCAACACAGTTGCAAAGGATGTGCCAGTAAGCAAAGCAAGAAAAACAGTCGTTATACTGCGCCCATGTGGCAGRGCGGGGATGACTATGTGGCACGACTACCGTCTGAATGGCAAGCATAAGATTTTTTAATTCCGGGAATATTGATTTGCATCATTTGGTTTTTGTAAAGACTTTCTCTGGGGCAAGTGTTAAAGAGAGTGTGGCACCATAGGATTAATACGAGAATGAATARTAGAAGAACTAAAACATGTCTGTTAGTGGATTGTTTTGCAAAAYAATTTTTAACAAATCATAAAATAGTTAAAATTCAACTATTGTTCTAATAACAGATATGTGRCTTTATCAACTTCAAATTGAAGGCCCACAAAAAAAGGCTCCCTTGGGAGCCTTTTTTTAGCACTACATGAAGGTATTTATGTTTACCATCGATAATACAGATCTAAACTACTAAATACCGCATTAGTATTCCGACCCGTTGCATAATGAAGGGGGTTTCCTGTAATAGCTGTTAAATCATTAATCGTTACATCAAGCCCCCACTGACCCCAGGTCATTCCAACACCAGAAGTAAAGGCACCCACTGTGCCTGCAAGACCCATTAGATCATAACCCTTTGAGTAACCAACGCGTAGTGTGGCCCAATCAAATAATTGAGCTTCACGAGCAAAGGTCCATATGGTTGACAATGAGCCATCACCGGCATCACTATACACAATGCTCAAGGCAAACAAGCTACCGTCAGAATTTTTGAATAAATCGGCGCCAAGCACCATTTCTGAAGGTATAGAGTCTACTTCTGCAAGCATGGCAAACCCCACAAACATATTGTCCCACCATAAAACACTTTGAGCCCTGGCGAGAACAACCCCCATGTTACCATCCGAATCATAATTAAAGGCAACATTACCAAAATCAAGGTTCTTGCCGGCAGAAAGCGCCCAAGCATCATCGGTGGCGTCATCATCATCCATGTTCATTGAGAATGCAACGCCTAGGCCATTGTTGAGGCCCACGTTCAGATCAATGAGATTGTTTGCTTCGTCACCTGACAGCGTAAGACCCCATACTTTATCACCCCCACCGCAGTATGCTGTGAAATCAGAGCCATCATACCAAGCAAGATTAGTATGGTCGTTTATAGCTTGTGGAAAAATGGTTACATAATCCCAATCATCTGCCCAGTACTGAGTGCCCCCCAGATTACTGGTTCTTTGAGAGCCCGCAAAGACCGCTGTAACCACAGCCATTACTGTTATTACTTTAGCAATGGTTTTCATTTTCTTTTTCTCCCTTTTGTTGTTCGCTTAATGTCGGGCGCCACGAGGTCCACCCAACAGACCTTTGGTTCGAAATAATCGTTTTAATAGTGGGGGAATTTTGACCGCTCCGAGGTCTTTGCCTTCCTAGTTCGAGTAATCATAGGGACTTTTATAGTAAATATCAAGAAAAACTTAATTAATACCGCTTAGTAACAGCGTGAAACAACCCGTAAATACAAACTGTTTCCCCTCTGTAAAACACCACGAAAACCGATAAAGAGGTTTTGAAGGTGAAGAAAAAAATCTTGACTTTGTACCAACAATGTACGAAACTTCCACTAAATATGGGTTACGTGGGGATTCAAAGCAGCACCATATTTTCCTGTCGCAGTGCGCATAAACCTCGGAGCCCCCAGCGCCAACCACATTGGCAGGACTAGCATAATTTCGTCCCGATAGGGGACAAAATGAGCCAACTCAACTAACAAAGGAGGAGTGAATATGAACATACGAAAAGCAGCGTTAATTACAACCATACTGCTCTTCATGCTT
>NVVH01000031.1 GCA_002402135.1 Fidelibacterota bacterium
GTTTCGCAAGTCTAACATCCTGAAAACAATATTGTGCAAACTGCGGCCTCTGCAGGTGAATCGCTGGCAGCGGGTGTCATCTTCACTATTCCTGCTCTGGTATTACTGGGCTATTGGGAGACATTTGACTATGTGGAAATTGCCAAGATTGCAGCCATTGGAGGTGTGATCGGGGTCCTCTTCACCGTTCCTCTCCGGCGTGCCTTGATCATAACTGCCAAACTCAAATTTCCGGAGGGCATCGCCACKGCTGAAATATTAAAGGCCGGTGATGAAGCAAAATCGGGACAAAGTGAGGATTCGGCCGGCGGAATTAAAATAATCGGAATTGCCGGACTTGTGGGCGGAGTCATGAAAATCTGCCAGCAGGGTTTTGCCATATGGCATGCAGAAGTGGYCGGTGCAGCAGTAGTGGGACGTTCAATTTTTGGAATTGGAACAGACCTTTCACCCGCATTGATTTCGGTAGGCTACATTGTGGGCCGGAATATCGGTATCCTGGTCGTGGCTGGAGGACTGATTTCCTGGGTTGTAGCAATTCCAATTTTCAGTTTTTTAAGCCCTGACGCAATTGTACCACATAATGGAGCTCTAAGATCTATTTCAGAGTTAACATCCTGGGACGCTGCAGRCGGTATATGGACTTCTCGTATAAGGTATCTTGGTGTGGGCGCCATGGTCGTGGGCGGAGTCTGGTCTCTGATTAAACTGTTCAAACCGCTGATTGCAGGTTTAAAAACCAGTATGGAAGCTATCCGCCATCGCCAATCCGGCTCCGTACTTCCCCGGGAAGAAATGGATATGCCTATCAACTATGTAGGGTTGGCTCTGCTCGTTCTTCTGATCCCAGTGTTCTTACTGTACTTGGGAATTATTGAGTCCGTTGGTATTGCTGCCCTGCTGGCGGTAGTCATGATGGTTTTCGGGTTTTTATTCTCTGCTGTGGCCGCCTATATGGCAGGTGTGGTCGGTTCTTCCAACAATCCGATTTCAGGTGTAACCATCGCTACAATCCTGTTTTCTTCGCTCCTGCTTCTGGCTCTGCTGGGAACAGGTTCTGGAGTTGGGGCAGCCGGTGCGATTATGGTCGGAGCAGTCGTCTGCTGCGCGGCAGCTATCGGCGGGGATAATATGCAGGATTTAAAAACCGGACACATCCTGGGTGCAACACCCTGGAAACAGCAGGTCATGCAGATCGTCGGTACGCTTAGCGCTGCAGTTGTCCTGGGACTCGTTCTGGACATCCTCCATACCGCCTATACAATCGGATCGCCCATTCTCCCAGCACCGCAGGCCACCCTTATGAAATCCGTGGCGGACGGCGTTTTTACCGGCAGTCTGCCCTGGACCTTCGTTTACATTGGCGCAATCATTGCCGTTATCATCATCCTGATTGATTTGAGGCAGGAAAAAGCAGAATCTGATTTCCGAGTACCGGTACTGGCAGTGGCAGTAGGAATTTATCTGCCCATTACCTTAACAGTCCCAATCTTCATCGGCGGTATGATCAATCACTTCGGTAATAAAGCTAATGCCTCCCAGGCTTCCGGCAATAAAGGACTGCTAATGGCATCGGGATTAATTACCGGAGAGGCACTCATGGGAATTCTGGTGGCCGTTCCGATCTTCATTACCAGTAACAAGGACTGGTGGCCCCATTTCCAAGGATTTGAACTGGTAGGACCAGCGGCATTTCTGGCTGTGATTTACTGGCTCTACCGCTCTGTCTCCAGATAAATTTATGAAAATCACTCCTGCACTGCTTAAACGACTACCCAAAGTGGAACTGCATTGCCATCTAGACGGCTCCCTGCGCGTACCCACAATCATTGATCTGGCTGAAAAGCAGAGAGTTGAACTTCCGTCCCACAACCTGGACCGACTCACCAAGATGCTTACTATAGGCAAGAAGCGCGGGACGCTGGAAGACTATCTGGAAAAATTCGAAATTACGCTGAGTGTCCTCCAGACGCCGGAATCGCTCATCCGAACAGCCCGGGAGCTGGCGGAAGACGCAGCCGCAGAAAATGTCCGCTACATGGAAATCCGCTACTCCCCTATTCTGCACACAGCAATGGGAATGACACCTCAGGAGTCAGTGGTGGCGGTGCGGAAGGGCCTGATGCAGGCGGAGAAGGAGTTCGGCATCAAAAGCCGCATAATTATCTGTGGAATCAGGAATATCGGAGCCGAAACATCATTGAAGCTAGCTGACCTTGCCGTCCAGTTCAAGAACAAGGGAGTGGTCGGTTTTGATTTAGCGGGAGCGGAAGARAAYTTCCCTGNCAAAGMANCAYCGSGAAGCSTTTTACCWKATMWKGAAYAATAAYATCAAYKCYACYATWCAYGCCGGTGAAGCATTCGGCCCGGAATCTATCCACCAAGCCRTCCACTATTGCGGCGCTCACCGAATTGGTCACGGAACGAGGCTGAAAGAAGATCGTAGTCTAATGCAGTACGTCAATGATCATCGTATCGCACTGGAAATCTGTCTCACCAGCAATTACCAGACTAAGAGCATCCGAAGTCTYAAGTATCATCCCTTGAAGTTTTACCACGATCAAGGGATTCGCGTCACTTTGAATACCGATAATCGTCTTATGTCCGGTACAACTCTAACAGCAGAATTTCAACTCGCTCGAAAATTATTTGGCTTCAACCTCTATGACTTTCGGGAGTTCACCATCACAGCCATGAAGAGTGCCTTCCTGAGGTATGACCAGCGGAAAGTGATGATCAGGACCATCGCTGAGGAGCTGGAAGGCGAGTTYGGGCTCATGCCTGAGTATTACCCGAGAGAAGAGTAACAGNCTGTTAAGAGAGCGWGTTACTCACGGATTACCGCAATCTTTGTAACGAAAGATTCTCCCCCCGGCTCATAGACAGCCACCAGATAAACACCTGTCCCCACAAGTTCCCCGGAGTCGGCTCGCCCATCCCAAAATGCCTGATAGCCGGACACGTCTCCCGACAATGATTGAATCGTCCGCAGCAGACGACCGGACAGAGTGAAWATCTTCAGCGAAGATTCGTCCATGAGCCCATCAATGACCATAGGCTGACTGTTGGGAATTCGGTAGGGACTCGGGAATGCGCGGATTTTACTGTAGGATGTTCTCTCATCAGCAAATGGAATCCGCAGACTGTTAATCCCCTTAGATGTAGCAATGTAGGCAATCCCGCGCTCGTCATCAAAGGCAACCGCCAAAACTTCTTCGGAGAGTAAAAAACTATTATCCGGATGGAAGCCGTTCCAATCGGGCCAAGGCGATGAATTGGCCAATAGGACAAAAAGTCCGCTTGACGTGGAGTTAAGCCAGATATTATCACGGCTGTCGCTGACGATTTTGGACCCTTCACCAAATCCGACACCAAAAAAATATGTGTAGAAATACTGAGATRCAGATGTGTAAGTACTATTGAACGTCAGGCGTCGTAGCCCAAGTGGAGTAAGCACCCAGGCCGTACCACTCTCGGTTGCGACTTGAGCCCAGACTGTATTATCGTCGCTACTCTCATTGCTGTWAAAAAAGTGCCAATCGACAAGAACACTGTCTTCTCCGCTTTCGAGCTTAGTAAACTTGTACTCGCCTACGAAGAATTTCCCCTGCCGGATGTGATCGGTATTGCTCCCTACCATGAAAATTCCTTCATTTCCCACAACCAGAATATCAGTGGGATTGTAGCATTTGCTCGAAAGTCCGGTTTGCGGAATGTGAATCCATTGACTATCAGGCGTCAAAACTGTGATCTTTTTATCTATGTCTGCGGCACCAAAATTTGAAATCCATAAGTTGTTATCACTATCTACATAAAGACCTCGCAGATTCAGATATCCGTCATTGTTATGCGGATTGAGTCCGCTGTTATCAGCGTCATAAATCTGAAAGTCAGACGGATCTTCCAGATCGAAGGATATAACACCTCCCCGAATCGTATCCCCGTTGATCACAGTAGGCTGAGCTCCTTGAATGGTATAAAAGATCCTGCCATCCCGCTCAACCACCGACCAGACACGATTGGTTCGGTACATAACGGTATCCGCCACAAAGCCAGAATAGTGATCTGAGGTGAATTCGTGAAACGCTTCCGTGGTACTCGAAGCCACCAGATTATACCAGCCATTGTCAGATAAAATGGCTACACCGTTATTCCCCGCTGCTACCAGTCGWCCGTCATCCAAGACTGTCAGTGCAGTGTAAACATTACTGGCTGGAGAATTAGGGGCATGCCACGCAGCTGTTCCATCAGTTATATCCCATACAGCCAAACCCCGGTTTGTTGAYGTTAGAAGATTACCRTTGGAAAGGMTTAAGAGCCTATGAATATTACCTTTTGAAGTCCACTGCGATTCCACATTGCCATCGCTATCATAATGATTGATGTGATTCTTAGCACCGGCGAAAATAGTCCCATCTGGTGACCGAACTACATCCAGCATATTCGTTCCATGATTGCTCATCAGCCGTAAGGAATCGCTGTAGCTCCAGATATCTCCCCCGGCCAGTATAAGGAGTTCATTTCCTTCTTGCTGCATCCTAACAACATCTGTCAGGCCGGGCAGAAGTGACCAATTCTGTGGATAATTCAGGATGTAGTCGCGGTAATTTCCCACGAAGACCCCCAAGTCAGTCGCCGCAAACAGAGAATCTCCCCTGATTGCCACCCCGGAGATGAAGGAAAGTTGTGCCACAGACGGATTGAAAATCTGGCGATAGCTGAAGGCGTCRTCCATCCAGATAAATTCCAGAATACCCCAGTCCTGGTTCTGGAGATAGGCGACAAAGGCGACTGAATCTGACACAGTGATATCAGAAATCTCGGATAAATCAAAATCGAAGACCGCCACCGACTCATGACTCTTCGGGTCATATATCTGAACCACACCATTCGGTGATGCTCCTCCCAGCCACAGATAACCGTTTTTGTCAATGGCAATTGCGCTCACATCAGTCGTGGCGAGACCGTCTGTATTGTTGAGCATCTCGAACCGTCCTGACAGCTGATGATAGAGCAGAATTCCGCCGGATGTGGCAGAGACGATTGTATCTCCTATCTCGATGCTCTGCACAATATCTAAATGGGATGTATAGGATTCCCACTCTCCCACTCGACTTTGCRAAAAAGAAGAAGCTATGAAAAAACTCCAATAGAAGACAACAAACGATTTGCGCAAAATCAGAGCACCTCTATAGGCACCGGAACGAAACAGAGCGCCAAAATTGCTAAGCAAATCCATCCTATAGTTCTCTCACGCTGTGAGATTGGCAAATGGATGCTCGCTAAAGGAGGATGTTTTACCGTCCTCATGAGCACAAGAATCAAGACCGCCCAAAACCACCAATGTGGAGAGATAAATCCTAACGGGACCAGCGTTAAAAACGCCCATTTGGCAAAAACATCATGCTTCCTCCCCAAAACTGCATAGGCGATATGTCCCCCATCTAACTGACCAATGGGGATGAGATTCAGCATCGTCACGAGAAATCCGATCCAGCCGGCGAAAATCAGCGGGAAGTGATAAATCTCATCCATGGGTATTGTGATTTGGAACAGTTTAGACAATCCGACAAATAGAATTGAAGACCCCATGGTGAGCTGAATCGTCGCTGAATCGGGTGACTCCATATTCAATCCACCGTGGACAGTTTTGATATGTTCGTAGATAAATTCCTGACTAGGAATCAGTGCGAAGCCGATCAAAATAGCTGCGACGCTCACCACGAATCCAGCGATAGGTCCTGCGGCACCAATCTCCAGAAGTGCCTGCCGACTCCTGATAGGGCTTTTGATCCTGATGAAAGCACCGAAAGTACCAAACATGATGAGGAAAGGCGGAGCTGGCAGAAAAAAAGGAAGTGTGGCATCAACCTTGTGTTTACGAGCATAATAGTAGTGCCCGAATTCGTGCGAACCGAGGATCAGCAATAACGTGATTGAATATGGAATTCCCAGAGYCAGATCAGAAAAATTCTGMAGTGGAGATCCGCCTTGTAAAACAGCGCCTGCGAAAAGTGTGGTCAGGATTGTCAGACCGAAAAGTATCAGATTGAGAGGCGGGATTACAATCACCGGCTCAGGTTTTTCCATGACGGTTAGAGTAACTGTCTCATCATCTCCAGAAACAGTAAAATCTAAATCAAGCAGATTCAAGCAAGATGTAATTTGCTCGGAGGATTTCCCTTCTAATAACCGTCCTTGAGCGATCCAATTCCCACCTTCACTGCCTATTTTATTGGCGACAAAAAGATCGTCCAGTCTAAAGATAATTTCTCTAAATTCAATCTCGGTCATGATACTGCCAAATTTAACGGTTTACCTTAGATGCAGTTCCAAAACGGTTGCTCTTGACAAGGGACGCTATCATGGATAAATTGCGGTAATGAAACTGTTGATAAGATACCTTCTCATTCTACCCTTTTCTGGGATTCTTGCCCAGTCGATTCCTCTTTTTGAGACTGATTTACGCATGAGAGTGGTGGAAGATGATTTATTGTACGTTGTGGTACAAATTGAAAACAATTCCGGTAGGACTATTACTGAATTGGAGGGATACCTTACTGAGGTTGATCCTTCACTGAATATAATGAGCGAAAAAAAAGTAGTCCATCTACACCCCTACGAAGCGCCTTTCGGTCCTAATCAGACAATTATCCGCGGACTGACCTATACCTTTGACCGTACGATGGATTATCGCTACCGTTATCATATCAGCAAGGTCCGGTTCACTAATGATTCCAGAGTTTTCATGTATTCACCAACAGATGGATTGGTTAGAGTAGATTAACCTACTCTTCTCCCGTTTTCTCAGCCATCGCTTTCTGTTTTTTCTTCATGATATCGTAGAGATTTTCCTTCATCATCTCCAGCGTCAGTGTGTTGATCCACTCTTTACTTTTCTCTTTGTACGCTTCCAAAACCTCCATGGGCTGCCGCTGTGCCTGCATGTTCACATATACARMASSTGMCSWKRYGRSMATSTWCYGRTYGWGRYGRWMGYTGYRGWWMTWRKSYMRCGSTSKKACKRNCWCNGAMSTWYKKMRATRAYYTSAAWKTYCRTCACTGAAAAGAGAATCAGCCAGAGCTTGATCAGCTGGCCAAGTTTTAAGGTAATCATAAAGCCTACCATCTAAAAGACCGTTAACATATGCAGCTTTWGCAAGRTAGGTAAAYTCAGGGAATCCAGCGCCTTCTTCATCCAACATTACCCAGTCTCGTCCGTCCCAGAAGATTTTGTTCTCTTGAGCGTTAAGTGAAACCAAGAGTACAACTCCAACCGCAACTACTTTTATCAACAGCTTCATTTAATTTTCACTATCAAGATCAGCTGCTTCCATCGCTTTTAGAAGGCGGTTTATGAAAAATACAAACCCGAGTGATAAAACTGTTCCTGATATCAATCCGACAAAATTAATTACCATTTGATAATCCTTTTGATTAATTCAATCTCTAGCCTGATGATTAATTCTGGCGGGAACGCCTGGGAATCGAACCCAGCAAACGGCTCTCCGCCGTCTCAACGGTGTTGAAGACCGCGGCGGGCACCAGCCTCGCAATCATCCCCAATGTTGGTAAGTGGTTAGTGGTAACTGCCTGTCAGCCCTTCTCCGCCAGCCGGCGGATCGGGAGCAGGCTGGGTGATTGTTAAATTGTGGAGTATTAATCACTACTCAGTACTAACCAGCTACCATTCACCAAATCACTCCCCACGCTTAGTCACCATGTAATTRAAACCCAAAAATTTCTTTAAACTTTCACCTATTTTACGAGCTTCCTCTCTGGTTTTAAAACGAACGATCTGGACTGCTTGTAATTGCTTTCCACCTACATTAATTGGCCAAAACTCAACTGTATAACCGGCTTGTTCCAATCGTTGTTTCTGGCGTAATGCATTTACCTCTGAGCCGTAGGCACCAACTTGTATCACAAAAGGTCTTGATATTTTTGTAACTTCTTCAACCGTATTCTCTCTATTAATATTTTGCGGATATGCCTGCGTTACAATTGCGTTCTTAAGTTCCTTACCCTCATGTTCTTCAACTGTTATTTCTGGTTCTCTTACGACTAAAGGTTTCCCAGATTCAAAGTTATAATCGAAATCAAGAGCTGGAAATTCCTTTTGATAGGAGGCGATATAGGTGGCGATACTGTCTTTTTCACCAATGGCTAGAAGAGAGTTAATCTGGAGGTCAATAGCTCGCTGTACATGATCAGATTTGGGGTAGACTTTCGGAATCTTCGCCAACTGAGCACTCGCTTGTGTGTAAAGTCCTCGAGCATAAAGATACTCGCCCACTTTTATCATAGCATCATCCGCATATTTACTATTTGGATGGTTTTGGATGAGTTTCTTGTAGGCCATAACTGCATCTTYAGCCCGCTCCTGAGATTGGGCAGCTAAGAACATGACTCCTGAGTGATTCGGGAATTGCTCAAGAAGAAGATTAATATCTGAACGKACTTCAGAGAGTTTTCCTTCTTCCATAAGGTYAAAATATCGAGTTAAGTTTTGTGATTGRATAAAAGTAGAAAACAATAAAATCACACWAGACAAAACTGTTTTCAAACAAGATACCATTACAATTAAGCTCTCCTTAGGATGATCTTCTGGTCTGGCCGTTACTGGAAGGGATAAGCTCTACAATTTTGTCCACTTCCGCAGACAACTGATCCTGATGTACTCTACGGAGGGAAATTTTCAATCGTGCCAATCGGGCTCGAATAGAACGTCGGTTTCTCGCCAATGCATCATCCACAATTCCCATTGCCGTTTCGTGATCCCCTTTCGCCTGAAGAACATCCACCAGTCCTATTAGAGCATCCATATCATTGGGGTTTTGAACCATGATATGGCGGTAAAAATCTTCTACATCACCATATCTTCCCAGTTGGAATAACGCTTTTTCTAATCGTTCAAATACCTGTTTAGCAGCAGAGGGTGCCAATTCTGCAAATTTCCTCCAATGCTCGAGGGCAGGTTCAAGATCACCTGATCTTTCATGAAGATTCCCTAGATAGAGATATGGATCAGCATATGTCTTATCAAAAGTTATAGCCTGCTTGTAATCTTCCTCTGCTCCTTCAAGATCACCTTCAGACTCTTTAGATCTGCCAAACATCATACGATATCGTGCATGACGTCGAGCATCCTTGTCGCCAGATGATTTTTCAAAAGTGCTAAGCAAATCATCAGCTTTTTCCCAGTCGTTTTCATCCTCTGCTATACGTACTAAAAAATCAGCTGCCCAAGCATTATGCCTATCCAGTTCCAGAATTTTCTTAGAACTCTCCCGGGCCAATCGAGTCTTCCCCAAGACTAGATAATCCTTTGCCAGGCTGGTTTGAATTAAAATCTTTTGCTCTTTGGTGAGCCGTTGACGAATAGTAAGCGACCTATGAATCTTTATGGCCTGGTCAATAACATTTCTCTTCCTTAGGATGTCAGCCAATTGGACATAAGCATTGACATTACTGCTGTCCAATTGAACAACTTCACGTAATTTTGTAACAGCCAAATCCGTTTTCCCATCGACAAGATGTTCCAGTGCCTCTATATAAAGTGTAGTGCTATCTTTGCGTTTACCAAAAAAGTTTGAGAGAAATCTCAATTGAAATTATCCTCTTCTTCCTCAGTAACTTCTAAAAGACCTTCGTCTACTGCTATGTTTCGGAGTGAATTCAACTCGCCGGTTAAGCGGCGATTTTCAGCCTTCCCTTGTCGAAGTTCATTTTTCGCAGTAATAATTGTTGTCGCTGCAATACCAAAACCGACAATAATACCAATAGCCAGCGTTAAAACTAATACAACAGGGATATCAACTCCGTTGAACTTCATTAAAAGTAGATCGACATCAATCTCGCCTTTATTCTGGATTAATATAAGTACTAATCCTAATACTACAAAAAGTCCGATAAAAACTTTAAGCAATCGCATCAGCATTCTCCCGATTTTTCATAAGTTCACCAAAGAGAGTAATACCTTTGGCATCTTTGATAGTTACCTTAACAATTTCTCCTATTTCGGCATTTTCTTTTGAAAAAACAACCCACTTATTGTTGTCCGTCCTGCCTGCCCACTGTTCTGAAGATTTCTTACTCTCTTTCTCCACCAACACATCAACGGTCTTCCCCACTTCCTGAGAATTTCTGAAAAGAGTATGACACTTTTGAAGAACAAGTAATTCATCTAATCGTACCTGTTTTTCCTCTTCTGGAACGACTACTTCATATTCAGAAGCTTTCGTTCCCGGACGGGGTGAATATTTGAATGTAAAAGCCGAATCAAATTTCACTTCCTCCATTACCGCCAAGGTTTTTTCGRAATCCTTTTGAGTCTCGCCCGGAAAACCGACAATAATATCAGTCGTCAATCCACAATCAGGTAGAATATTACGAATTCGATCCACAAGCATCAGATACTCATTACGAGTGTAAGTACGATTCATCCGTTTTAGTATCCGGTCAGAGCCTGCCTGCAGGGGCAGATGAATGGATTTACATAGGTTCACGTGATCGCGCATGACAAGAAGCATTTGATCATCCACATCCTGCGGATGGGGTGAGGTAAATCTCACTCGCTTCACTCCCGGTACGACAGCTACTGCATCCAATAAATCGGGGAATCTATTTTTGTTGTGTGAATAGGAATTCACATTCTGACCCAATAATGTCACTTCAGGGAACCCATCTTCAACTGCTCGCTTCACTTCTTCTATCACACTTTCTATGGAACGGCTCCGCTCTCTTCCACGGGTAAAAGGTACTATACAAAATGTGCAGAATTTATCGCACCCTCTCATGATGGATACCCATGCGTTAACACCATCTGATCTTGATGGAAAAAGWKKYWNCGYATNANCCNTCAMACKTTGMYMSWTTGKTMKNTAMTMNTGASTSRCTGCGTGGTTGATGCCTGTTGAGAATTTCCGGCAGGCGACGGTAAGAATCGGGGCCGAGAACGAAATCTACGTAAGGCTTATTTTCCAATATATCTTCCTTAACATGCTGAGCCATACATCCCATCAGTCCCAACAGCAGATCAGGATTCTTTTTCTTTAAACTCTTCAGGACGCCTAATCTGGAATGAACCTTATCCTCGGCGTGTTCCCTAATTGCACAGGTGTTAATTAGAATGGTATGAGCGTCTTCTAAATGTTTGGCGCGAGAATAGCCTTCGCGTTCCAAAATGCCGGCAACAACTTCTGAATCTGCCACATTCATCTGGCATCCGTAAGTCTCKATGWAATACTGCTTCATAAAGAGGAAGTTACTCCCACCTTCGAGAACTGTCAAGCTGGGAATGAGAGAATTTTGTTGATGAAAACGGGTTTNAAAAAAAAGAAATCTACTTGATGGGTCCGGTGAAAAAGTAATTCTGTGGATCCTGAGGCGTGCCGTAATGGTGGACTTCATAATGCAAATGGGGTCCGGTAGCACGACCGGTAGAACCTACTTCACCTATGGTATCTCCCCTTAAAACCTTTTGCCCGGATTTTACATAAATCTTGTTCATGTGGGCATAAAGCGATTGATAACCGTGACCATGGTTAATCTTGACGGTTTTACCGTAACTGCCATTATATGATGCGAGAACAATTTTACCATCGGCAGATGCAAACACCGGAATGCCACGGTTTGCTGATACATCCAATCCATGATGAAAAACTCGTTCATTTGTGAAAGGATCCGTGCGGTAACCATATCCTGTGTTGAGATAACCAAATTCTACGGGACGAATTGATGGTATTGATGAAATCTTTTCTGAGTTCTCTCTGACAGCATCAAAAATCGTGGCGAAGCTTTTCCGTTCGAAGCGAATCTTTCTAGCCAATTCATCCAGATCGATCTCTAATTTAGATAATTTTGATTCCAGATTAGGCAGTAGTTCATCTAATGAACTTGAACCGCCAACAGCTCTKCCGCCMACACCTAACTTCCTAAYATCYATRTCAACTTCGGGAAGATTTGCATACGTCCGGAGCGCCTTATCCTTTTCCTCAATATCGAGAATTTCATCAGACATCTTATCAAGTCTGTTTTCCAATTTAGTAACTGATGTAGTCAGCGACTGATTTTTAATTCGGTAATCCTCCAATCTAGATTTATATAGTATATCTGTGAGGAAGTCAGCACTGAAAAAAAGAAGTGATGAACAGAGAAYAATTACCAGAACAGAAATGGTAGCAACGGCGTTACGGGTGAGCGACCATTGGCGCACATCGCCGTCGCTGYCACTCATCATGACAAAACGAACCGCTTGGGATTGTCTGTTCTTTCGGAATGGCAGTTTCATGTTAAAATCTTATGATTAGATTTCSRGGAAATTAGGGAGTTTAGATAATAATATCCAATAGTAAATCATCCAAGATAGGTCCGCAGCAGATGKGCTCGCGTATTGTGTCTAAGCCGGTGGATTGCCCGCTCTTTAAGCTGCCTGACCCGCTCCCGAGTAAGGTTCATTGAATCTCCAATTTCTTCCAAAGTCAGGGGTCGTTCAAGACCGATGCCAAAGTAATACCGGATAATATTTGCTTCCCGTTCTGGGATGGTATCCAATACCCTGTCAATCTCAGTCTGCAGTGAKAATGCCATAATCTGGGCTTCGGGGCGGTTATCATCAGAAGTAAGCAAATCTCTTAAGGCCGTCCTTTCATCCTCATTGAYAGGCTGATCAGTGGATACAGTTTGCACTCCGTGGCGGAAGAGATTCTCTGCCTCTTCCTCAGTTATTTCCATCACTTCAGCTAATTCTTCCATCGTAGGCTCACGCTCGAATGTCTGTTCCAGTGCATCAGACTGTTTTTTCATCTTAGAAATAGCGCCGGCTACGTTTGATGGTAAGCGGATGATGCGACCTCTTTCGGAAATAAATTGCAAAATAGATTGACGAATCCACCAGACTGCATAAGAAATAAACTTAAAGCCCCGAGTTTCATCAAAACGATGAGCCGCTTTGATGAGACCAATATTCCCTTCGTTGATGAGATCTTCCAGAGCTATCCTTGGCACACGGTACTTGTTTGCGACCGTGATCACAAACTTCAGGTTAGCATTGATGAGCTGGTTGAGCGCGTCCTGATCACCTTCCCGAACTTTCTTAGTCAACTCCACCTCTTGATCRGGAGAGAGGGGTTTGGTTTTGTCAATTTCGGAAAAGTAAAGTTCGAGCGCTTTGCTCAGTCTATCACTTGAATGTGGAGGCAAATCAGTCTCTTGTGRTCAGGTTTTGTATAATACTATGCGGATTCTTCAGGGGAATGTATAGGCTCACTGATTTCAAGCTTGATTGATTTGGCGGTTTCCTCAAACTCTTGTCTAATCTTTTCAATCTCACCCTCTTTATCGGCAATTTTCAGCTTCAATATTTTCGCTTTCTCAATAGTGGAGTAGTACTTCTCGTTACCCGTAAAGTTACTGACATTTTCGTCATCCGTTGCACCAAASACAAATTCCCCCAGTRCTTGAAGCGTTTTATCCAATTCTCTTTGAAGCTGATGCATCTGCAGCTTGACCCTGCCGATTTTTGTTATCTCCTCAGTCTTGCTGGCGGCCGCTTTGCCAAATTCCTCAGCTTTCACAGCTGCGGCACTTCCCCARACTTTCAAGTTCTTTTTTAGATCATCCCAGATATTCGACATTATTTCTCCTTAATAGTGTTTGYAATTTATCTTTCACGTTGTGCAGTGTCAAGGTTGTTTCGCTTTATCCTTTCAATAGCAAATTGGCAGCATAAAAAAGGCCTGCTCCTAATGCTAAAGCTTCTATCTCCAGAATCAGGTCTCGAGTTTGGATGCCGAAATACAGTCCCGACAACACCATCATCATGGCTATCACCTGGAGCGATCTGCAAAGTATGTAACGCAATATAAAACTGCCCGGTTGTGTTAAAGTTCCTTAAACAATTAGTTTTTTACCAGCTAGTTCACCAACGGTAATGGGTAATTTACATCCGAGTATTGAGCCTTGTGAGAAAAAAAGGCGCCTGACAACAGACGCCTCTCTTTGCAACATTGAAACCTGGAATACTTTACTTTCTCAAGGCTCTGTTCTCAAAGTAGATTTCATCAGAGTGGACCGGATCAAAATAGCTGTTGAACTCATCAAACCACCTTTCACGCTGGTTTTCACGTGGCCAGTGTTCATTAGTAAGCTCCTGACTCACATCGGCAGCTTCCTGAATATGAGCCCATTCTGCATATTCATTAATAACAATAAAGTCGGAACTGTTGCTGCCCCACACATGACGTAAAATACGGCTGCTTACAATTAAATCATTTTTAAACACTACATTTTCGCGGAGTTCTTTAATCATTTCTTTGAACCTTTCCCAACTGCCGCCATCGGGCATTTTAGTATGATATGTTACTACGGTAACATAACTCATTTGGCTATCATCGGTCTCCTCATCTTGCGCAAAAAGTGAACTACTTGCTACAAGACAAAACAGACCTATTAATAATGCAGCTTTCTTCATGAATCCCTCCTTAATCCGTTATTTGTCAAGCCAGAACACAAAAAGTCCATAGTACCGAATATTGTGTTTGGTTTGAATGAGATACCCTGTTACTAGAAATGTAGTAATACAATCGAACAATAAAAAGTTTTCTATTTACTTAGAGCACTATTTGAGAAGAACGAGCTTCCTGGTTATCTGTCGGTCACCTGCATGCAGCCGGTAGAAATAGACTCCGCTGGCCACGTTAGTCGCATCCCACATCACTTCATATTCACCGGGCTGAAGCTGCTCATCTACAAGGGTTTTCACCACTCTACCTGTTATATCATAGATATGTAGAGTTGCTTGTCGATGCGTCTCTACCTCAAAGCGGATGGTGGTGGTGGGATTAAACGGATTGGGATAATTCTGGTGCAGCGCAAAAGCGGTCATAAGGTTATTATTATCTCCAACCGAGCCGCCGGTGGTAACTGTGAAAACTCCATCTGTGCCCACACCCTCCACGTCAGGATTTCCCAGGAAGTCGATCATCAGGATGTTGGAAATCGTTAGCGCCACCTCTCCCGCTTCGGCATCCGGGGAGATGAGCATATTGAACTCCACCATGAGTGAAGTATCAGGATCGAGCGGGTTTGGCCAATTTACTGTGGTAAAGAGGACGGAATTATTCGCTTCGTAAACATCATATTCCCAACCGTTAATCCGCTCTCCCAGCGTCACTTCACCGGTCCAGGCGCCGTCACCGTTGGTATCCTCGAAGCTCTCCCCTTCATCCCAGTGACCGTTGCCGTTGTCATCACTGTACGGTTCGGCGTAGAGCGATAGGAAATCGGGACCGTCGGAGAACCGGAAGCCGATAAATCCGAGTGGTACGCTGGATGCGAACTCGAACGGCAGTGCCACCACCTCCCCGGCCGCGCCGCTCGCCTCTCCGGGAGAGAGCAGCTGGGGCACCGACTGAATCTGGAAGATGCCGTCTCCCGTGGTGACGATCACCTCTTCGCCAAAGGCGTTAAAGGCGTCGGCATCCGCTGTCTGGATCTGCACGGCCATACCGGCTCCGCTGTAGCAGAAGTATTCGATCTCGAAGATGGCGCCCGTTCCGGCCGAGATAATCCCGCCGGTAAGTTCCACATGAGCGTTGCCGTCCTCGCTCTCTTCATAAAAAACATCCATACCGGCAGATCGAGCCGTCAAATTTACTCCGGTAATGATGAGACGGTCAGGCGAGTCGTGAAGGATACATGAAAATTGACCGATATCGAAATCATTGGCGAGAGCGACAGCAATTGTCCCCGTATCCCACGCCGGTCCTGAGCCGTAGGCAAGCTGGGAGTTGACGATGACGTCCGTCCCCACATCTACGTCCACGTATACCATTGTATCAATCAGGGTTATGTTATTCACAGAAATCAGGGACGGCACAAAGTAGTAACTGTGGGAATTGGGTACCGAGTCGTCGTCAAAAGTGTGGTTCCCTGTGGAACCGGGAAACGGATCGCCGGCGTCACCCCGTCCATAGCCTAACTCCAGATGATACTGACCATCAGCCTGCTCCAGTCCCACACCGTAATGGGGTTCGTCGCTGTTAGGCCCCCAGCCGGTGAGCTTCTCGTCATCCATATGCCAGATGAGAAGTCCTTCACGAAACATGTTTACGTCGAAACCTCGCTTCTGACGATTTTCCAGCATGAAGTACTCTGAGTCGTCTGTTGAGTGATTGATTTGATAAACGACAGGATACGTCTCCACCGGAAGCAGTTGGATTTCAGTCGTATCGTTCTCGATGACAACAGGCGTCACCCACCCCATTTGAGTTTTTCCCCAAGGGCACATGTGAGCAGGATACCAGGGCGATCCGCCATCGGTTCCCCACGATCCGCCGGACATGAGTCCCCAGTTGCCGATGCCGGCAGAGCTGCCGTCCGTGTCGTAGAGATCCGGAAGTCCCAAAGCGTGGCCGAATTCATGAGCAATAACACCAATATAAACTTGCGTATTGTACTGTATCTCTGGATTTATAGTATAACTGTCAATCCAGACACCGTCGTACTGCACGGCCAGATCGGCTGCGGAAAGGGACCATTTATGAGACCATATATTGGACTGATCACCCTCCTCCGCTCCCGGTCCGGCGTGAACGATATTCAACGCATCCACCCAGCCGTCGCCATCGTTGTCAAATTGAGAGAAATCCATTCCTGCCGCTTCGGCTTCGTCCACTGCCTTGCGAACCAATTCAACTGCGTAAGTAAAACCTTGATTGTACCCGTAATAGTCGTGATTATTTTCTGCCATGTACCAGCCGTCAACTGTCGCCTCCGGGTGAAACTGATCGTAAGATATCTCTTCGTAGAAATCGCGAAAGCTGCCGGTTCCGTTCCAGCCTGTACTGTTCATCAAGTCGTTAAAATTCTGTTCGGAGTATTGAGCATTATGGTCGGGATATTCGATTAAAAGCAGCGGGAGTTTATATTCATCCTGCGTTAAACTGATTTGAGGGATAGGTGAATTGTCCTCAGGCCGTGGAAGTTGAGCATGGAGATGCTTAGGTATACTTTCTGACTCTGGTTCAAAACCAGCATTACCCGGGATTAGTCGACCGCCTTGAATGGCGGCGGCGTACACCCATTCTTCCCTCTCGTTCTGAACAAGAGTGTACCCTTCTGCAGATTCGAACCAGTTGTTCCATTCATCGCCTTTTAGAATTACCACGATTTCCTCACCGTTGGGCTGTACCAACTTCACCGGTTGCTGAACAGCGCTAACACTCCAGAGGAGTTGAACCGTTAATAAAATTGTAATCAGCTTTCTCATAGTGGAAGTTTACACATTTTCACGGAACATCACATGATGCAAATCACGGCGCCTGAGCAGGGGGATTGGGGAGCGGTAACCGGCGGCAGTTATCATATTTTTCAAACTTCAGAAAAATACAATTCCCCGGCACTTTTCCCGTAGGGATTCCTTCGGAGCAAAGTACCGGGGAATTTATTTAGTACTATAGTCTAACGTATAGTTTTATATGGGAATCCCCACAACGCGGCGTTGTAGCTGCCTTCGCTGCTGAAGAGGGTCTCGAAGTCAATCACATCCAGGAAAAGTTTAAACACGCGATGCTCATGACCCCAGCCCGGGGGATGCATCCGCCAAACCCGTGTAAACTCATTATCGTTCGCTACGGCGTCTCCACCGTTCTCACCATCATCAAAAAGTCTCCGGCGCTGGTGAAGATGACCGAAATCAGACCGCCTTCCCCGGCCTGTTCGCAGGTTTGCACCTTCGCCCGATTCCCAATCGTACTCAGGACCTGTGTTRGTCACATACAGCAGTACAGTCACACTGTCTCCGGAACTGAATTGCGGGATATCTGCGGGAGCAATGAAAAAATCGGTGATTCCGTCAGTTTCCAAGTTGAACAAGACCGTACCGTCTGCTCCCATAAACTTCACTGAATCTATGGCGATCTTATCGCCTCCGCTGCTCACCAGTGGAGTCAAACCGGCCAATTGCCAGTTACGMATTTGATCTTTCGAGTCATCAATTCGCTCGAACTTCACTTTCCGCAAGGCAGTRATRTCAAACGGTTTGGAGAATGAGTCCACAAATGCACCGGTCGTATCGAAAATAACCGTAATGAAATCACCGCTCACGGCATGATCAATTGTGGAAATCACCAASGTATCACCCATGAACTCATGCGTGATTGTCCGGCTGTGGGAAGTTACCCGTCGTCCGAAACGGAACCTGAGTGARTCCGCMGGATAGTAGTCGTCCATGKWCYTCATKAGACCATCATCGGCAATRTCWCCRAACTCCTCRTCCARGGCACCGCCATCGTCAAACTCGTCCATRCCYAGATTATCACTGKCTAAGATCATCAGTTCAAGAGCCGMTTCGATGGCTTCCTTATCTGAAAGTTCGGTATTCTCACAACCTGCCAGGATAAGACTGAGTGCCGCAAAAAACATGATCTTGTTTCGCATTTTTGCTTTCACAATTATTCTCCTTCTATTGAGTGAAATTGATTTTCAAAGTTGACTTTTTATTTGTTAKTGCTGAAAGATCCAAGGCATAGAGCCGGACGCCCAAATCTTTCAATGTCTTCGCTTCCTCCAAAGGAATTGATTCATCAATGATTATTTGAAGCCATCCCTTAGAGGWCWCTCCCAGTGAACGAATATCTTCCGYCGAAAAGCCATGACAAAAGACGTAATCAATCTTCAGATCAAGRAGTGAAACTGCTTCTTCCACGCTCTTCACATCCACGATAATTTTGATTAGCTTCCTGATATCCCCCGCTTCCGCAATGGCYTTTTCTGCCGCTTCCTTGGCGCTCCCCACCCAGTTGACATGTTCCAGACTGATGTGAATAATTTYGTCCAGACGGGAACTGAATGTGACGCCGCCAACCTGTTCCAATGTGTATCTGACAATTTTGTCTGTGTCAGGAGAGAGAGAAAGTTGGTGAGTTATGCCGATCCGTGCCGGTTCCAGAACCGATTGCACGTCTCCGACCTTTGCTAGGACGGCCATAGCCAATTCCATGAGCGGCGCAGCTACCTGCCACGCCGTGAGGATAGCCCGGCCGTTACCTTCCAGCCGCATTGCCTTTTCTCCGGTTTTAATGAAGTCGTCCTCGAAAAGATGTCTGATTTGAACAGATTTATCCGCACATCGGACTGCCTCCTCCAGAAAATCGAGGACGAAATCCGGGCAGCCGCTTGAGGCGGAAACTTCCGCTACCGTATGGCGCGGATAGGGAAACATGATTTCCGTGGTTATATCTCCATCTCCAACGACAGTAGTGTAGATGTTTTCCACTTGTTCCAAGGCTTGTTCTTTCAGATTCATTACMSTCNWSATYGAGNTSKWAGAATNYRCCMYGAMSGCRWCCTSWKGRAYSKMWWYWCYRSYMACSWYKTTYRTCCTTTTCTTTCCCTCTTTTTCCATGTTCGCGAATGCCTTTCTTCAAYTGTTTCCTGAACTGCTGTTCGAATATAACATGGCGAGCTTGCTGCTCGGGCGTAAGAACTTTCCCGGCTTCTTTGAAAAAATTGTACTTCAAATCGATTTTCTTTTTCTCGAAATCGTTCGCCTGTTTAACGAGATTATCTAGCTTTTTTCCATCTACTTCCTTCTCTTTCGACAGCTCACCGATTTGCTTCATCACTTCGTGCTGCTGCTTTGTCACATCCTCCAGATCTGACATGAGTGTACGGTATTGGGGAAAGAACTTTTCTGCCTGTTCTTCCGTCAATTCAAGTTCATCCGTCAGTTTCCACATCTTCATCATCTCCAGGCGATTTCTGTCCGGCTTTTCCATTGAGGGCTGTGCCAGAACAACACCTGTCATAAGCAACAGTATGGCTAGTTTCTTCATGATTGTTTCTCCGTTGTYAGTTCGTATTCCAAATTGATGATATTTGCATCATCCAGTTCTTTGAGCAATTCCCAGTCAGACCCGAAAACATCTGCACCCTCAAGAAGATACTCGGCTGAAGCATAAACAAGTTCTTCATCAAAAACTATGTTGTACTGCTCGATTTCATCATCATCAAACTCAGCGATCAGGTATGACTCACCATTCACGAAAAATGGAATCTCTTCCAAACGATCTGCGTTCCGRTAAACGCCAAACCCCACAGCAAKGAAAATGACTACWGCCGTAACGCCTGAGATCAGCGACTGTCGCTTCTGTTCCCGCTTCCGGATGGTCCCGTGCAGGTGCTCCAGGAACTCATCAGCATCGGGAACCGCTACCTCGCGATCAGYAAGAGAATTCAGTTTATCTTCAAAAGATGTCATTCCTCGTCTCCCAGTTCATCTTTTAGATTCTTTATTGCGTGATGAAAATTTACTTTAGCGCTGTTTTCGGTAATGCCCATAATCTCTCCCACTTCGCGGTACGGCAGCTGTTGAAATGTCCTCAAGATGATCACCGTTCTTTGTTTTTTGGGGAGCTTTTCGATAGCCGGCCAGAGCCTGGAGTGCGTCCAGACGTCTTCAGGTTCTTCTCCCGCAGGGTGGAGCTCCACTTCTGCATCACTGATGAATATCTTCCGAAGCTTTTCCTTGCGGAAGTGACTATTGGCCACATTGACGGAAATCCGATAGAGCCAGGTTGTGAACTCAGATTCATTTCTGAATCGCGTGAGCCCGCGGTAAACATGGAGATAGGTCTCCTGACAGAGGTCATCGGCCAGCATTTCATCTCCTGCCATGCGCATAAAAAGAYTGAATGTTYCTGCATAATGTCTTTTGACCAGTYCRTCAAATGCAMTTTKTTCTCCATTTTGAAATCTTTYTACYAGTTCCCGATCTATCATGGGTCATTCTGCCTCTTTAGATACACAATCATGCCARAGGTTAAATCATTTAAGAAMATTTCCNAAATATCTTTTAGAAAACAATTACCCKGCACTTTCAAAGTGCCGGGTAATTTATAGAGCCGTTCATTCTGACGTGTGATTTCAGTAACTTCGTACGTGACTTTTACACCGAATTCTCAACAACACCAAGCYATTGAGCATCCTCCTGCGCCGCTYATGCTTATAGCCGGAGCGGGAACAGGAAAGACGTCCACTCTTTTGCAGCGAATTTGCCATCATGTAGTAACCGGCAGCATGAAGCCTGATAATATTGTTCTCCTGACGTTCACCGAAAAGGCGACTGCCGAGGCACAGGATAAAATCCGCGGCTTGCTCAAATCTCATGCTGACGGCATTACCGTAAGTACATTCCACGGATTTTGCCATTCGCTGGTGAGACAGTACAGTCCCGAGAAAATGGCGGATTGGGTACTATGGCAGGACAGCGATGTCATCCATTTCTTCCTGAACCATTTTGACGATTTAGACGATCTCAGTTCCCGCACTTTCAGAGCCGATCCCATCAGTGCCATCGGTCAAGCCGTCATTCCGTTTCTCTCCAGAATGAAAGATGAGCTGATCTCTCCAAAAGAGTTAAAGAGRCTCAGCAAGCCGGAACTTTGGACTGAAGAGTGGATCAGGGGAAATTATCCGCTACTGCACAAAAATAGTGATCCGGAAGATACGGCAAATCAGCTGCGGGATTTGGCTTACATCTACGAGTGGTTTCAGAAAGCAAAAGAGAGCGAAAAAGCGCTGGACTTCGGCGATATGCTGCTCCATTGCCATACGCTGYTGAAAAACAATCCGGACGTTTTGAAGACCGTCCAGAAGAARTTCAGACACATCTTCATTGACGAATATCAAGACAACAATTACGCCCTCAATAAAATCGTGAATCTCATCGCCAAAAAGCACGCAAGCATCACCGCTGTGGGAGATGAAGATCAGTGCATTTACAGTTTCCGCGGAGCAAATTATTATAACATTCAGGATTTCGAAAACCGCTACAGCAGTCACCCCCATTTCAAGATTGTGAAGCTGGTGGAGAATTACCGYTCTACGCAGGAAATCCTCGATCTGGCCAACGCGTCCATCGCCCATAACAGCAATCGAAACGAAAAAGTGCTGGTTACTCCGAAATCTCGACCGAAAGACGGCGCTCCTCCCATCTGGACWATCGCCGAAAGCACCGGAACCAAGGAAGCAGTGCCCGAGCTGATTCAGCATCTGACTGAGAGTGGGCGSGCCTATCAYGGCGATATTGCGGTCATCTGCCGGAATTGGGGCAATGTGAAGGATATAGCTGAYGTTCTGCTGGCTCGSGGYATYCCSGTTGACCTMCATGTKGAGAAATTCTTCAGAGTTCCCATGGTGAAAAATGTGCTCGCCTGGGCTCATTTYATTTTGAACGATCAYACCTCCCAGCAATCTCTATTCCGGATTCTGTCCCAGGCTGTGGGAGATGGCTGGACRGAGCAYTTTTTCCGGACGAMTMGYCAWKSRTCTRTTGRAGAGARAGTRRYKCGWCTRRCRGAGATTRCAAATSWAAGYGACACCGATTCCATCAGATCTRAACAAATCATCCAAATTCTCAATTCACATTCATCCCTGCTAAAAGATTTAGGTAAAAAACTWCCVGCCGGCGAAATGGTTTGGGCCATTATGAAAGAACTTAAGCAAACAAAACTGATGACGGCCATGCGGCGGAATTATCGCTACCGGGAACGACTCAATCTGGCAAATATGGGAGAATTGCTCAACATGGCTGARCAATTYGCGAATRCCCGRTCYAAMGAKRAWAGCTCRCTRAGTGACTGGCTCTCTTTCATGGACGCTATGAGAATTGCCGGAGACCCGAATGCGGCTCAGCCGGAGCTGCCGAAGAAGAATGTTGCCGTACAGCTCATGACGGCGCACCAGAGTAAGGGACTCCAGTTCCCCATCGTTATTCTCCCGTTCATCCGCCAGAATACATTCCCCATGAGTCTGAAACGGCACACAGTCATTGACCGCCTCCCTGCCGAATGGATGAAGTGGGGACARAGCGTTGAAAATGTTCGCGATTCTCATTTCCAGGAAGAGCGGCGCGTCTTTTATGTGGCGTGCACACGTGCAGAAAATCGGCTCTATATTTTTGGTCCCAAAAAATCTCAATCTGACTTTACCAAAGAACTTGAAAATTTAAACCCCCCAGTAATGGAGAAAAGAATCATGGCGAAAGACAAAAACGAAAAAAACGAAAGACTATCCRAAACTCAACAACGGTTGATGGCGGAACTGAACCGGGAGATCACGGCCAGCCAATACGGCAATGCCCGGGATATTCTGGCAAAGATGGTAACAGCAGAATCAGCCGGAACCCCGACTGTTGACGAAAGGGATGATACTTCAGAGGCGTCTCGAGACCTGCTCACCCTTTCGGCGACAAGCATAAAGGATTATCAGGATTGTCCGTACAAGTATCGCCTAAAACACCGTGACGGTGTGCCGGAACAGAAGTCGAAAGCGACCATGGAATTCGGGAACATCATGCACGTCACGCTGCGGGATTTTCACTCTCTGCCGGTGGAAGAACAGACTGAGGAGAAACTGACGGAACTGTTCCAGTCCCACTGGCGGGAGGATTCCTTTGAATATCGCCAGCGGGCTGAGGAGTTCTTCCTGCAGGGAGAGGAACAGCTGGAAGGGTATTTCCGTCATTTCCGTGAAAATCCGCCTGATGTRGCAGGATGCGAAAAGCGGTTCACTTTCGACATTGATCATTTGGCTGTSCGCATCAAAGGTCAGATTGACMGGCTAGATYGSGACGGCGACAGATTGCGGGTGGTGGATTACAAAACCGGCAAGAGCAGAGAAGAGGCGAAAAAGAACCTGCAGATGGCACTTTACTCAGAAGCGCTTCGCCGGGATGCTGTGGATGATCTGTTAGGCGAACCAGGAGAAACAGTGCTCCATTACCTCCGCTACCCGGATGAGCCTCTATCTTCGCACACGTTCAGCAGTGAAGAATTGGAGACGTATCTGGAGAAAATTGAGGATGTGGTAGGCGGTATTCGAAAGCAACAATTCGAACCGAAACCGAATGAATACGGAGTCTGCAAGTGGTGTGACTTTAAGGAGTTTCTCTGTCCGGCGTGGGAAGAAGAGTAATTGATAATTAACGATCTACTATTTAATATTAGGCTGAACAAAGAAATGAATATAATGCATAATATCACGCATATAGGAGTACTATTTGATTGACGAATTCGTCACATATTAACTGTTATACATCAAAGGATTAAAGATGTCAAAAAAACTAAATCAAAGCAAAATAATGGAAGCACTTGATTGGACTTATGATAAAGCAGTGAATGGTGTTACGGGTTTGGACACCGCGCAAGATATGGCTGAAGAATATCT
>NVVH01000006.1 GCA_002402135.1 Fidelibacterota bacterium
CTCCATGCTAAAGTCGGATGGTACATACTTCTCAATGTTAAATGCGCCACGAACACCTAAAATGTTTAGAGCGTGACGGACGGCTGCTTCAATGATGTCCTCCCCTGTGTCAATGGAAATAAGGATGTTATTTACTCTAAGTTCGTTATCTCGAGTAAGCGTCAGAGAGCTCTCAATGAAGCAGCCGGAAGAAAACATTAGAATCAATATAAGTAACAAGGATCTTCTTAAGTCCATGATGTAAATCCTCCAGTGTTGAGCTAGAATGCACAGATTATTTTTCGATTATACATCATAGTGTGCGAAACCTCAAGGGTTTTCAACAAGAGGCAATCTATTTCCCTCCTTACTCTTACTTCCGTAACTTTATCGACTTCTATGACTGAAAAGCTGGACAGAGAACAACTTTCCACCGAACAGCAGAATGTCCATTCCCTCGATTTGGACTCCCGATCTGTAGCGGAGATCCTGACCATCATCAATATTGAAGATGCAGGAGTGGCCGAGGCTGTTCATAAAGTCCTCCCGGAAGTGGAGAAAGCTGTGGAACTGGCTGTAGAAGTTATTAAGGGAGAGCACCGGGTTTTTTATGTTGGTGCCGGTACCAGTGGACGTTTGGGAGTACTGGATGCATCAGAATGTCCGCCTACTTTCTCGGCGCCACCAGAGTGGTTCTCTGGGATAATAGCCGGCGGGCGGGAAGCTCTTACTAAATCTATCGAGGGTGCTGAGGACAAACCCGAAGATGCTGTAAGAGATCTTGACGAAGCTGGGATGACCGCAGGTGATTTGGTTGTAGGAATCGCCAGCAGCAGCACAACACCGTATGTCTTGAGAGCAATGGAGTATGGTCGCGAGTCCGGCTGCGGAACGGTCTTCCTCATCTGTAATCCAGCGCCGCTTGTTCAGGTTGACGTGGATGTGTTGATTCCAGTTGATGTCGGGCAGGAGGTCATCACCGGCTCGACGCGGATGAAATCCGGTACCGCTACTAAGTTAGTTCTCAACATGATATCCACAGCTACAATGGTGAGGTTGGGTAAAGTATACGGGAATCTGATGGTGGATCTCAGAGCCGTAAACGAAAAACTGGTGGATCGGGGTACGAGAATTATCTCAAAGCTAACGTCACTTCCTTACGAAGAATCTCACAAACTCCTCCAAGAAGCTGAGATGGAAGTGAAGGCGGCAGTCGTTATGCATGCTCGCAGTTGTAATTACGATGAAGCGAAAATTCTATTGGAAGAACAGAGTGGATTCTTGAGGCCGTTTCTTAGAGATGACTCTGTCTGACCTTAAAAACAAGCAAACACTCCGGATGGTAGGTCTCATGACGGGGACTTCCATGGACGGGCTCGATATCTGTGTAGCCGATGTAACCTTCGCCGGTGATTCTGTCCAGTTCCGGACGGTAGGATTCACAACAGTTCTCTTCACTGAGAAATTACGGGAGGATATCCGTCAAGCTCTCGCCGGTCCTACTCATTTAGTGACCAGAGTCCATTACGATCTCGGCCGTTTTTATGCAGAACAAACAGACCATTTTCTGACGGATGCAGCCATTGGTGACATTGATGCCGTAGCAATGCACGGCCAGACAATTCATCATATAAGTGGTGAGGCGACGCTACAGATCGGCGAGCCGTCCTTTCTGGCGGAAGTGCTGACTGTTCCGGTTGTGTCAGACTTTCGAGCTCGAGATATTTCCATCGGCGGCACGGGAGCACCCCTGATTCCAATAGTGGACAAGTGGCTCCTTCAACGGGAGACAGAAGCAGTCATCTGTCTGAATCTCGGAGGCATCGCCAATGTTACTTATCTTCCAGCTAAAAACTCAAATGAGGATTTATCAGGATTCGATACCGGACCCGGGATGGCGCTTCTTGACGAAGCCGCAAACCATTTACTGGGTGATGTCCTCGATGAAGGCGGAAACAAAGCTCTATCTGGGACGCCGGATGAGGAAGCTGTAGCTCACTGGATTGAGGACAGTTTTGTAATAGCTAAACCACCGAAATCAACCGGCCGCGACTATTTTGGTCCTGCCTGGCTGGAGAAGTATATTTCTGATTTAACCGATTGGGATTCCTCCGATCTGCTGGCTTCATTATCTCTTTTTACTGCTCGGTCAGTGGCGGTAAATTGTCAAAAATTCTTGCCGATACAAAATGTGGAAGAGATTATAGTAAGCGGGGGAGGAGCCTACAATAGAGCTGTTATGAAATCTCTTGAAAAGGAGTTTTCGCTTGTCTCAATTRTTACTTCAGATACATTCGGCATCGATCCCCATACGAAGGAAGCTCTTGGGTTTGCCGTTCTTGGAGCAGCTTACTTGAAAGGAATTCCCGGTAATTCGCCTTCAGTAACAGGGGCTTCCCGACCTGTTGTCCTGGGGAAATTGACTGTTTGAAGGAGAGAGAATATGAATGTAAATCCATATATATTTCGTGAATACGACATCCGTGGGGTAGTAGCGGATGATTTCTCGCCGGAGTTTGCCCATTCCCTGGGACAGGGTTTTGGTACATTTGTGAAGCGAGGCGGCGGTCAGGAAATCAGCCTCAGTGGAGATATTCGATTGACCACACCCATGCTTAAAGAGAACTTCAAGTCCGGGGTGCTGGAGACGGGTGTGGACGTCATAGATATTGGTATTCTACCTACACCGGTAAATTACTACAGCATGTTCAAGCTGAGTGTTGCCGGGGCGGCTCAGATTACCGGCAGTCACAACCCTCCCGAGATGAACGGCTTCAAACTTTCGTTCCAGAAAGGCGCCGTCTATGGCGAAATGATTCAACAGATTCGAAAACTCATAGAGGATGACGATTTTGAGACAGGCGAAGGAACAGAAGTAGCGTATAATCTTCTGCCGGAATACCTGTCCATGGTTTTGGGRAAAATTAATTTCGACCGTCCTATGAAAATAGCCATGGACTGCGGAAATGCTGCCGCATGCCTCGCGGCGCCGAAGATATTCCGTGAGTTGGGTGCGGATTTAACAGAGATATTCTGTGACGTTGACGGCACCTTCCCGAATCATCATCCCGACCCCACGGTTCCGGAAAATCTGACTGAGCTCATCAAGACAGTACAGGATGATAATTTTGATTGCGGGATTGCGTATGATGGTGATGCCGACCGTGTAGGTGTGATTGATGAAAACGGCCAAGTTATCTGGGCCGATATGMTTATGGCCCTCATTCTRCCRGAAATTGTAGAACCCGGAGACGAGGTGCTGTTTGACGTCAAATGCTCTCAAGCGCTTGAAGARGAGATAGTTCGTCTTGGCGGAAAGCCAGTGATCTGGAAGACTGGTCACTCCCTTATCAAACAGAAAATGAAAGAGTTGGGCTGCAGGTTTGGCGGGGAAATGAGCGGGCATCTCTTTTTTGCCGATGACTATTTCGGTTACGATGATGCCATCTATGTCTCAGCCCGGATTGTGCAGATGCTCTCCCGTCAGAATAAAACTCTATCAGAACTGGTTGCCAATCTACCTCAATACGTATCCACACCTGARATGAGATTGGACTGCCCGGATGATGAAGCGAAGTTCAAATTGGCCGAAGCAGCGGTAGAATACTTTTCAGCTAACTTCAACTGTCTGGATGTGGATGGCGTCCGCATCCRGTTCGATGATGGCTGGGGACTGGTGAGAGCGTCTAACACTCAGCCGGTCATAGTGGTACGCTTTGAAGCAAAAACTCAGGAGCGGATGGAAGAGATAAAGGAAACGGTACTTTCAAAGCTTCAGGAGCTTGGTGAATTCACCATGCCGGAAGATGACTGACGATTTTCTAAGGAAAATAGAAAACTATCGCAAACGGATAGATTCGGAGATAATCGCTTTGCTRAAAAAGARCGAACCACAATATCTTTATGATCCGATTCAATACGTGTTCGAAGGGAGAGGAAAACGGCTCAGGCCCATTCTGGTTYTCCTTTCCGCCGATATGTACTCGGTGGAAACGGTGGATGCCATGCCGGCGGCMCTGTCAGTGGAGCTGCTTCACAACTTCTCACTGGTTCATGACGATATCATGGATCAAGACGATCTTCGTCACGGTAAGCCTACAGTGTATCGGAAATGGGATGAATCGGCAGCAATTTTGGCCGGTGATGCYATTTTCGCCATGGCCTGTTCTCAACTTACTTGTTTAGAGTATTGTGCCGTGGATGCGGTTCGGATGTTTACTGATACCACCCTGAAACTTTGTGAAGGACAGGCGCTGGATAAAGCGTTTGAAGCTCGTTCTGACGTAAACATAAACGATTATCTCGAAATGGTTTCTATGAAAACGGGAACATTGCTGTCGCTCTGCTGCCAGCTGGGAGGACTCGTCGGTGGTGCTTCCAAAGATGATTTAGAAGCTCTTTCGAAATTTGGAAAACTTCTGGGTCAGTCATTTCAGATTCAAGATGATGTGCTGGAGATTTTCTCCGATACTGAGACAATGGGGAAGAGTCTSGGAAGTGATGTGGCGACGGGGAAAGTAACGTATTTGAGCTGTGCYGCGAGTGACTATGATTTTGCTGKGTGGGAAGATCTGACTTCATCCTTTAWGAGAAAMGATATGAAATCTGAGATTATCCCCGCTCTCAGGAAWTTTTTTGAAGAGTGTGGTCTCAAAACCAAGGCAGAGCAGATGGTTGAGGAACTGTTGAAACTAGCGAGAGTTGAATTAGAATCAATTCAAACTGTGGATAAGAGTAATCTCGCTAAATTTGCTGAATTGATTTTGCAGCGCAGGAAATGAAATGATGAGATCCAGTGAAGAGTTAAGGCAATTAGATCCTGACAACATGTTTGGTCACATTTACGGTATTGCTGACCAGATGGAATCCGCCATAGAGATCGGAAGAAGCATCAAATTCAAGCGGGATTATTCTGCCGCGAAAAATATTCTGTTTGCCGGTATGGGAGGATCGGCCATTGCCGGTGATGTGGCGTCAGCACTAATATCTAAAAACTGCAAAATTCCGACTGTTGTCAATAGAAATTACTCTCTGCCTCAATGGGTGGATGAGTCCACACTGGTAATTTGCCTGAGCTATTCCGGAAACACTGAGGAGACTCTTAGTTGTTTGGATGATGCGTACCAAAAGGGCGCCATGATTTTAGGAATCTCTACTGGCGGGCAGATTGTGATAAAGTTAGAAGAGCAAAGGAGAGATGTGGTGAAAATCCCGGAAGGACTTCCTCCTAGGGCTGCATTGGGATATCTGTTCGTTCCCATACTTTACGTTCTTAAGGAAGGAGGTATACTCGGCAGTTTAGATGAGAGCGCTCTACAATCTTCGATTGATCTGCTTAAGATAGAGCGTGATTCACTTTCAACCGAGGGAGAAGAAAATCGTGCGTGGAATATAGCCAACACTATTTACTCTTCAGTTCCAGTAATTTATGGTGAAGTACAAAGTACCGCTGTGGCTGCTCTTCGATGGCGTGGGCAATTAGAGGAAAATGCGAAAATGGTTGCCTTTCACAATGTCCTGCCGGAAATGAACCATAATGAAATAGTCGGTTACAAGAATAATCCGGATATCTTAAGAAATCTGGGAATAATATGGCTGTCTGATGGTTCAGATCATGAGAGAAATCGAAGAAGGCGGGAGTTGACAAAATCCATAATTGGCGATAGAGTTCTTTATCAGCTTGATATTTCCGGAAAGGGTGAAAGCTATCTAGAAAGACTGATGTATCTTATTCATTTAGGAGATTGGATCAGCTATTGGTGCGCCATTTTACACAAAACGGATCCAACTCCAGTTGAATCTATTTCAAAACTCAAAAAGTCACTTTCGGAGTGATAGAACTCACGAATTTTGTGTTTAGGGGTTGCAATCTGTTGGATATGAACATAAATTTGAATACGTAACCTCCCTGAAATCATGATACCCGTAGAAGTCACTAGAATATCGTTTTATCCACCTAGCAAGGGATATGCAGTCATTCTGCAGGAAATTGGTGGAGAAAATCGGCGATTACCTGTAATTGTCGGTTCATTCGAAGCACAGTCAATTGCGCTGGCTTTGGAAAATGTTGATACTCCGCGCCCAATGACTCATGATTTAGTCTGCAGTATCCTGAATAATACAGATGTAGGTTTATCAGCAATATCAATCACCGATCTTTCTGACGGTACTTTTTTTGCTGAACTGAAAATTAATTCTAATAAAGCCGGGGAGAAAATTATCGATTCCAGACCTAGTGATGCCATCGCTGTAGCACTTCGTTTGGATGTCCCCATATTTGTTGCTGATAGCGTTATGGACAGTGCAGGTCTCGATGAAGAAACTGAAGAAGAGCGAGAATTTGAGAAACGTTCTGACTCTAGTGGGGTTTCACATAAATTTCTCCAGGAAAAACTTCAGAAAGCGATTGATGAGGAAGAATACGAACAAGCCGCGTTACTTCGTGATAAAATAATGGAGATGGAGAAAAAAGTTTAATTAATCGCTTAAAGCTAAAGCTTCTAAAGCGATTCGAGCCGCTTCCTGTTCAGCGGTTTTTTTGTTGTCAGCAATTCCCGGAGCAAAACGTTCTTTACCAATAGTTACAGCTACCTGGAAAATCTTTCTATGTTCAGGCCCTCTAGTAGATTCTACCATGAACCGAGGAGGTTTAAGTTGATGAGAATGGCATTCCTCAATCAGGCGACCTTTATAATTAACAGATTCCCATGCCTCAATTCTATGGCACCAAAGTGTCTTCTCGATAATTCTTTTACAAGGGACAATGCCACCGTCCAAATATACAGCACCAATAATAGATTCATACATATTCGCTAATTGATTTATAGAGACTTTCTTTTGAGTGAGATCTACAGAACCCCTGACTGTAAGATACTCTAATAGATTCATCCTTTCACCTGTTATTGCCAAGAAACTCTTTTGAACTAATGCGGATCTTTTTTGAGTAAGTAAACCTTCATCACCTTGAGGGAACTCTCTGATTAGATTTTCTGAAATTACATGATCAATTATGGCGTCTCCTAAAAATTCTAGACGTTCATAGTTTTCTCTTGGTTCTGTGCTTACTGACTTATGTGTAACAGCTTGTACAATATATTCCTGCTTCCTGAAAAAATAATTCAGTTTGCGCTGCAATGAAGATAAATTGGAGTTATTATTGGAGAATCGTGATCGAAGATATTGAAATAATTGCAACAGATCAGTTTGACCATTCCTTGAAAAGCAGTACAGCGTTATGACCCCCAAATCCGAAGGTATTCGACATTGCGATACTTACTGATTTATCAACAGCGCTGTTAGGAGTATAGTTTAGGTCGCATTCCGGGTCAGGGGTATCGTAGTTGATGGTAGGAGGGATCACATTTTTCTTAATTGCCATGATTGCAGCTATGGCTTCAATCCCTCCCGCAGCTCCCAAAAGATGTCCAGTCATGGATTTGGTTGAGCTGACGTTTAGTTTATATGCGTGTTCCCCGAAGAGGGTTTTAATTGCGAGGCTTTCGTTCTTGTCATTGAAGGGAGTAGATGTTCCGTGAGCATTAATGTAATCTACGTCTTCAGGCTCAACTCCACCATCTTTGACAGCTCGCTTCATTGCTCTCATGGCACCCTCACCGCCGGGTGCAGGGGCTGTGATATGATAAGCGTCTGCAGTCGCACCATAACCAATAAGTTCTGCGTGGATTTTCGCTCCACGATTATGTGCGTGCTCAAGTTCCTCTAAAACTAGTAAACCTGCTCCCTCTCCCATTACAAATCCGTCTCGGTCGGAATCGAATGGGCGAGAGGCTTTCTCTGGTTCATCATTTCGACGGGAAAGTGCTTTCATGTTTGCAAATCCAGCGTAGGCAATTGGTGTGATGCACGCTTCTGTTCCTCCGGCTATAAAGATATCTGCATCGCCGTATTGGATATGCCTAAGGGCATCACCGATGGCTGTGGAACCTGTGGCGCAAGCCGAAACTACTGCATAGTTGGGACCTTTTAATCCCCACTTCATTGATATGTGTCCAGCAGCGATATCTAGAATGTACATTGGAATAAACAGGGGAGATACTCCTCTAAAACCACGATTTAGGAGACGTTTATTTTGTTCTTCCATAGTTAGCAATCCACCGACACCCGAACCCACAACCACTCCGAATCTGTCCATGTCAGGAATTCCTTCTTCAAGACCTGCATGGCGAATGGCCTCTTCAGCTGCTATGAGTGCATAGATGGAAAAGTTATCGAGCCTTTTGATTTCTTTTTTATCGAGGAAATCTTCAGGATTGAAGTCAGAGGGAACTTCACCTCCAATTTTCACTGGACAGTCTGAAGTATCAAATTTGGTAACAGGTACAATACCGCTGTAGCCACTTTTTAGATTGTCCCAGTATCTGTTTAGTCCAACACCGACAGGGGAAATTACTCCCATGCCGGTGATGACTACGCGTCGACTCACAGATTATCCAACGTGTGAATCTATATACTCTACGGCAGCACCCACAGAAGTGAGCTTTTCAGCTTCTTCGTCTGGGATCTCGAGTCCGAATTCTTCTTCTAGTTGCATGATTAACTCGACAGTATCGAGAGAATCGGCTCCGAGGTCGTCAATGAAAGATGCTTCTAAGGTGATTTTATCATCTTCTACACCGAGTTTATCCATGATGACGTCTTTTACTTTGTCGAAATTGGACATGTAATTCCTCCTTGTTTAAGTATGTAATCCACCATTAACAGAAATCACTTGACCGGTGATATAACCAGCTGCATCAGATGCCAGGAAGAGGGCTGCATGAGCCACATCTTCAGGTTTTCCAATGGTTCCCATAGGGATTTGGTTTAATAATCCTTCCCTAACAGATTCAGAAAGCTCTATTGTCATTTCGGTCTCAATATAACCTGGGGCAATTGCATTAACGCTAATGTTTCTGCTTGCTAATTCTTTGGCGGCTGATTTGGTGAGACCTATAATACCCGCCTTGGATGCGGCGTAATTTGCCTGACCTACATTACCTGTTAATCCAACCACGGAAGTGATGTTAATAATTGCACCATTACGGGCTTTCATCATGGCGGGAGTTACTGCCTTTATACCGTTAAAGCAACCTTTCAGATTTACGGCTTGGACCAAATCCCAATCATCTTCCGACATTCGCAATATAAGTTTGTCTTTGGTGATCCCGGCATTGTTTACCAAAACATCTATACTGCCTAATTCATCCAATACCTTCTTAACACAATCCTGAAAATCTTTAGTGTTTGAAACATCGAGCTGATGAACTATTGCTTTGCCGCCGTTTTTTTTAATGTTTTTTACGACAATTTCGAGATCTGCTACTGTCCGRCTGGCACAGACGACTGTTGCACCATTCGTTGCAAAAACTTCTGCGATGGCACGGCCAATTCCCTTCGAAGCACCGGTTACAAAGACGGTTTTTCCATTGAAATCAGGCATGTACATTTTCCTTGATATCAGTGAGATTGGAAACACCTCGAATGGCTATGGATTTGTCAATTCTTCTTATAAGACCTTGCAATGTGCGCCCCGGACCTACTTCCACCATTTCGCTGGTTCCAGCATCCCGGATTGCCTCTACCGTAGCGGTCCAAAGTACCGGATTGTCTAATTGTGCAAGAAGATTTTGTCGGATTTCATCCGGGTCTTTTGTTTGCTTGGCTGTCACATTCATTACCACAGGGAAATTAGGCTCGTTCAAAGTTTGTAGTTGTAAAGCTTCAGCTAGCTTCTCTTTCGCAGGTTCCATTAGTATGGAATGAAAAGCGCCACTGACGTTTAGCTCGATKGTTTTTCGAGCGCCTGCATTTTCTGCCAGTTTCATAGCTTGCCTCACTCCATTCAAATCCCCTGAAATTACGATTTGATTGTGAGAATTAAAATTAGCAGGTTGAACTATTCCTGATGCTGATGCATCATCACATATTTGCACGATGRCATCCTCATCCAATCCGATAATGGCAGCCATAGTTCCAGGTTGTGTTTTACCTGCTTCCTTCATTCCTTTGCTACGGACTTTCACCAGTTGTAATCCTTCCGAGAACGAAAAAGAACCGGCTGCAGCTAAAGCTGAATATTCTCCTAGACTATGACCCGCTGCCAAGGATGGAATGATACCATCTTTCATCAGTAGCTCGGCAAGGACAACGCTTACTACATAGAGGGCAGGCTGAGTGAATTCAGTCTGCTTTAACTTCTCTTCAGGACCTTCCAAAATCAAGGAAGATAGATTCATATCCATGATTTCATCTGCTTCTTCAAATCGCATTTTACCGATTAGAGTTTCGTTGTATAGATCCTGTCCCATCCCGACTTTCTGGGAGCCTTGTCCAGGAAAGATAAATGCCAAGTTGTTCAAWATGTAGTTCCCCAACGAATCAGAGTGCTGCCCCATGTAAATCCAGCACCAAATGCTGCTAACAGGATGTAATCACCAGTTTGAACACGTCCTTCCTCAACCGCTTCAGCAAGACCGATAGCAATAGTAGCTCCGGTGGTATTGGCATATTTATCAATATTAATCAAAACTTGATCTGGGGATAAACCAAGACGATTTACGCATGCATCAATAATACGTTTATTCGCCTGATGAGGGATGAAAAGTTTTATATCATTTCCGGTAAGACCGTGCTTCTTCAGGATATCTGAAGAAATATCAGCCATACCTTTTACAGCAAATTTGAATACTTTTTTACCATCCTGTTTGAYGAARTGCAWCCGCTCTCTGACCGTTTTTTCTGTGGCTGGRTGTATGCTTCCACCGCCGGGTAAACAGAGATATTTTCCACCGCTTCCATCTGTAAAAAGTAGGGAATCGATGATATAGTTTTCATCCTGAGATGGTTCTAAAAGTACACCTCCCGCACCATCACCAAACAGAATGCAAGTACCCCTGTCCTCATAGTCAAGAATGGATGTCATTGTGTCGGCGCCGAGGACAAGTACTTTATTATATCTTCCAGACTCGATAAGATTGACTCCAGTTTCCAGAGCGAAGAGGAAGCCTGAACAGGCGGCGGAAAGGTCATATCCCCAGGCGCTAGAAGCTCCGATGGCATCTTGAACAAGAGCTGCTGTAGAAGGGAGCAGCATGTCAGGGGTGACAGTCCCGATGATTATGACATCAATATCATCTGCAGAAATATCTCGCTTCTGAAGGATCTCCCTGGCTACGTGAATACACATGTCTGCTGTTGCTTGACCACTTTCTACAACTCGCCTTTCGGAAATACCTGTACGTGATACAATCCACTCGTCATTTGTATCAACTAATTTTTCAAGATCGTGRTTCGTCATTACTTTTTCGGGGAGATATTTCGAGGTTGTGGAAATTGTAGCTCTAATTTGGTCCGTCATTAAATTATCTCGATTTGAGCCACGGTTCGTGAAATTCCAACGCGAATAGATTCTACCAATTTTTCTTTTACACTTTGTGCTGTGGATAAAATAGCGTTTTTTATGGCTCGAGCAGGAGATGCTCCATGGCAAATCATGCAGATGCCTTTAATACCTAATAGAAAACTACCTCCAGATTCTTCATACTCATACTCACTAATTATATCCGTAAAAATATCGTTTAGCGCAGATTTATCAATGTTTCTTTCATCAGAGATTAGCTGACTAGTTACCTCACGGTGGACATGATGAATCCAACCCTCAGCGAACTTTAGTAGATTATTTCCAACAAAACCGTCACAAACAACAACATCTATATTGCCTTTAAAGAGATCTCGTGCTTCTACATTCCCTTTGAAATTTGGCAGAACCTTAGAAAGGAGAGAATGTGCTTCTACATATTCTTCCCGACCTTTATTAGCTTCCTCKCCGATATTCAGTAAACCTACTTTGGGCTTTCTTACCCCATGCATATGATTCATGTATTCCGAAGCCATTATAGAAAATTGTAAAAGATGTSGKGYTNTTSAMYTCTGTATTGGCTCCTACGTCGCATAAAACTATACCTTTAGCTCCAACAGGTAAATAGACAATTATAGCTGGTCTTCTTACCCCTTCAATCCGACCTAGCAGAAGAAGTGCTGAGGAAAGAATAGCGCCAGTACTTCCCGCACTCACAAAAGCGTCGGCTTTACCTTGTTTCACAAGTTTAATACCTTGAACTAGAGAAGAATCTGGAAGTTTTTTTACTACTTGTGAAGGTCGAACAGTGGAGTCTGCTACTTGTGAAGCGGGGTGTATTTTGATGAGATCTTTATTCCAGCCATATTTTTTCAGTTCTTTTTGGATTTTCTGTTTTTTCCCGGTGAGAATAATCCGCAGTTTGTCTTTACTTTCTGCAACTGCTTGAACTGCTCCCTGAACGATTGCAGGTGGAGCATGATCTCCACCCATTGCGTCAACAGCTATTATCATTTGAGTAGTTTTTAATCAGATGAAGAGATAACCGGCCGACCCCTATAGTAGCCGCAGTTTGGACAGACACGATGAGGTAATTTGGCCTGGTTACATTGAGGGCAGGTGGACAATTGAGGTGCTTTTGCTTTCCAATGAGTCCTACGTTTACGTCCCCTTGTTTTTGACTGTCTTCGTTTTGGTAATGCCATTTTAGTTCTCCGTTGTTAATAATTTATTTTTTTTCAATGCTTCCCAACGATCGTCAGTTTGACTCTCTAAACACAAACAATCTTGATTATTTAGATTAACTCCGCRCTTAAGACATATTCCTTTACAGTTATTTTTGCAGAGATTTTTCAAGTTATTTTCAATCGCAATCGCGTCTCTGATTGAAGGGCCCAAATCAACTTCAATTTGACCTGGGTTTAAAACGATAAGATCTGCATCATCGCTTTCTGAAAGRGGAGAATCGTTGGAGATAACCATTATTTCAAAATTTGCATTAACCTTGTCTTTATAYTYGGTTAAACATCTATCACACGATWTAAGAACGGGAAAAGATAGATTTCCAATGACTCTATAATCATCTSTAATAGGACTTATGGAAAGTTGAACTGGAACMGAATCGAYCTGGATATYGTCTTCGACCCCAATTCCCYTGGTGTTWATATTTAYKACCCCTAACGGTRYCAACGCMTCTAATTCAGAWATTTTRAGTTTCATAMCGGTGCTGAAATTAATTGNTTTCNCCTCGTWCCTACAAGCAATCACTATGAYRGRYARWYWGTGYAAAAAAGGGGRCRAAATNGCCCCCTTTTTACAATCTGTAGAGTTATCCTATGAAYYYKKWGAAYTWYYWTCYTCTTCAGNNNYAKMASWRKMMYYWTCYTCANNCTCNGWTGRYTCTTYKWYCTCAGANNNWTCATCNKSTTTTTNNTCAKMKTCGCTYTYRASWTYAGCAGACCACTCCTCAGCTTCYTCTTCAGYTTYCAATTCTTCTTCATCTTTCCGCTCYAGGAGATTATCATCATCAGAGCGTTTTTTGAGAATCACCAAAGCAATGGTTTGGCCTGCCACTTCGATACACAATGCATAAGAGAGTATGGCCCAAAAGATAACAAAAAGAGAAATAGCGATAAATGCTCCACCTATATATTCCATCGTACCTTCTGGCTCATACAAGAAGAAATCAGGAGCTTGCCAATGCATTAAACTTGCTGGCCCGGCCATGAATGTATCACCAACTACCCAGCCAACCATACGAGCTAACTTATCGCCCATGAGCCAATCCTTGCCAAAGACACTATTTACAAGATTATATCCTTCAGTCATAAAAAAGTAGAAGACGACTGTACCGATAGCCACCAAGCCGTAAATTAAGGGGAGATATAACAGTACTCTCCATATCTGAGACCAAGTGATTGAATAGAYTTGGAAAACAGCTCCCATGGTGTCTTCCTCCATRGCTCCAACAATAGCATGAGTGAAGAATGTGGAAATCATGAGAACTACCATAGTATAAACAACGAATACAGATCCTGCGAACCAGAGGAGATACGGGATCCCAAAAAATAGTTCACCCAAATAAGGAATCTTGCCGATAAGAGCAAAGATGATTGCCATRATGACRAAAAAGRCGGCGATAATAATAATGGAAAGATGTGTAAAAACAGGTGCGTGCCAATGTTTCTTTACAAACTTCCRGGCATCCCGGGAGGAGTAAAATTCATCTCCTTTAAGTTGTTTGTAAGTAATTCTGGCAACAGCAGTTGCACCCAAAACTAAACAGATTAGCCCACCTAGAATACCTATAACAGACAGTACTGTTGCACCCAAGCCTGTGATTTCAATTCCAATTGCTAAAGTTTGAAGAACTACAGGTGGAGGAAAGATACCAAATATTTCCCACGCATCTCCAAATATCTCTCCTTGAGCCATCAATGCAAAATAAGAAAATATGCAATAGATAACATAACCCACATAAGTGGCTTGCATCATCGTCCAGATTTTCTTACCGCTTAACGCCAGGCGGGGAGCCCGGAAAATGTCGCGGACATCAAAGTATAGATTCATTGGTCCCATGTTATCCTCCTTGATCTAGTTTACAGATCTTCCCGAACGCGATCAATCCACGTCTCAAAATTAGTAATTTTTTGAATGGTATTAGAAGCATTTCGTGCCTCGGTCATAGTAGAAAAAGTTCCTACTCGAACTCGGTACCAGACAGTTTCATWCTCTTCCTGGTAACCCTTCTGAATATATGCGTCAAAACCCAAGTCTACAAGCGTATCAGCGACAGCTACTGCTCTATCGAGAGTGGGTGAGGCCGACACTTGAATGGTTAAGTAACTGCTTGATGTGAAGTCAGTCAGTGGACTATCCTCAGGTACGATTTCTTTTATAATAGGTTCAAATGGAGTTTYTACCTCCTTATCAGCATTCAWTACAGTAGATGTTATTTCGAATGAGCTAGTTTCCTCATCGATGATTTTCGCTGCTTCTACTATATTTTCCGATTTATCTTCATCAGATTCTGGAAGATATTCAGTATCTGTCTGTTCTTCTACAAATTCTGAGTTTGAAAAGAGGAGTTGTGGTYCATCGGTTTTTAATTCTTTGGTTTTTGCTGGCTTTAGAGCAGTTACATCGAAAGTGTATTTTTTGCTGCCAGCACGTTCACTACCATCGAATACAACAACCTCGAAAATGTAAGTTCCTGCTTTATCCGGTAGAAAGGTCAGCTCATTTCCCCCTGAAGTAATTAAAAGATCCGAATAAGTAAGATTACTTTCCTCGGGAAACTCGTGCACAATCCAGTCAAAAGAAGCGTTTTGTACATCGTGAGGCGGTTGAACCAGTATAGAATAATAGTGGTCAACCTTCGCTTCATGTGAAACGTCTTTACTGCATGAAGATAAGGCAAGAAAAGAGAGAAGAATTGGGAAGAACCAACGTTTCCTTCCTGTGATTATTGTTTGCAGGGGTCTCATCAATCGGTGAGAATTTCGTCGGCGGAGAAGAAAAATGCAACCTCTTTTGCAGCATTCTCATCTGAATCGGATCCGTGGACGGCGTTGTTCTGAACAGACTCAGCGTACAACTKTCGAATAGTACCAAMATCTGCGTCGGSAGGATTGGTAGCACCAATGGTCTCTCGCCACGCTTCCACCGCATTAACCTTCTTCAGTGCAGCAACTACGCAAGGTCCGGAAGTCATGAATTCCACCAGATCATTGTAGAAAGGTTGCTCCTTATGAACRGCATAAAATCCCTCTGCTKCTTCTTCAGTCATGTAAATCTTCTTCATGGCAGCAATGTCAAATCCGGCTGAGAGAATGTGGTCAATTATTTTACCCGTAAATCGATTACCAACAGCGTCTGGTTTTATTATAGCGAGAGTCATGTTACTCAAAATGAACTCCTTTCATCGAGAACTATTTTCATGGTTTTCCCAATATCCGCAGGACTTTCAACTACCGTAATCCCTGCATCTGTGAGAGCTTTCATTTTTTCAGCTGCTGTCCCTTTGCCTCCTGCGACKATGGCTCCTGCATGCCCCATTCTCCTGCCGGGAGGAGCAGTTTGTCCGGCGATGAAAGCTACAATCGGCTTGTCAAAGTTATTATCTATCGTCCATTGAGCCGCTTCTTCTTCTGCTGAGCCGCCTATTTCTCCGATGAGAACTACACCTTCTGTGTTTTCATCCACGGCGAAGAGCGATAGGAGATCAATGAAGGTACTACCGATAATYGGATCACCTCCGATCCCTATGCAAGTGGATTGACCCAGTCCAACTTTTGTAAGTTGATCCACAGCTTCGTAAGTGAGCGTCCCGCTTCGCGAGATGACTCCGATGGACCCCGGTGTGTGAATGAAGCCCGGCATAATACCAACCTTAGCTTCTCCGGGAGTAATGACACCGGGACAGTTTGGACCTACCAGTTGTGTACCGGTTTTCCGAAGATGATTTTTCGCCTTCACCATGTCGGCTGCGGGAATTCCCTCTGTGATACAGATGACTAGATCGATCCCGGAATCAGCAGCTTCCGTTATTGCTGCGGAAGAGAATTTAGGAGGGACAAATATAATGGATGTGTTGCAGCCGGTTGATTCTTTTGCCTCTTCCACAGTGTTWAAAACGGGAATACCGAGATGAACCTGTCCACCTTTTCCCGGAGTTACTCCTGCAACTACAGGTGTGCCATATTCCAGCATTTGTTCCGTGTGGAAAGTTCCTTCTTTGCCAGTTATACCCTGAACTAAAAGTCGAGTATTGCTGTTTACCAGGATGCTCATGCCGTATCTCCCGCGGCTTTGACAGCTTTTTCTGCTCCATCACTCAAACTTGAGGCGACGATAAAATCGAGAGGTGAATTCTCGAGAAGTACGGCAGCTTCCGTTGCATTGGTCCCTTCAAGTCTTACCACCACTGGTACTTTCACTTCCATGTCAGAAAGAGCGTCAATCACGCCTTGCGCCACACGGTCACAACGGACGATTCCGCCAAAGATATTGATAAGGATTGATTTCACAACCGGATCGCTTAAAATAATTCGGAAGCCGTGAGCTACAGTCTCAGAATTAGCCACACCACCTACATCGAGGAAATTTGCAGGATCGCCGCCAGAAAGCTTTATAATATCCATAGTAGACATAGCTAATCCAGCGCCATTCACCATGCAACCCACATTGCCATCCAACTTAATATAATTGAGGCTGTACTTGGACGCTTCAATCTCGCTGGGAAGTTCTTCAGAAAGATCGCGCATTTCAGCAATTTCGGGATGGCGAAAAAGGGCATTATCATCAAAGTTCATTTTGGCGTCCAAAGCTATCACCTCTCCCGAYTCGKTAACCACCAGCGGATTGATTTCTGCCAGAGAGCAGTCGCTTTCGATGAATGCTTTCCAAAGTGACWGCAAAGTTTCAGCTCCGTTTTCAGCCTGATCGCCTGAGAGGTTCAGCGCTTCTGCAAGATTCATCGCTTGCTGAGTTGTAAGACCATCTTCTGGCTCAATCCACTCCTTAACAATCTTTTCCGGTGTTTCTGCTGCAACCTTTTCGATCTCCACGCCGCCTTCCGTGGAAACCATGAAAACGTACTTTTCGGCAGAACGGTCGAGGACAATTCCGGCGTAAAGTTCATTAGCAATATCGATTCCTTCCTCAATCAGGAGGCGCTTGACTTCTGTTCCATCAGGACCGGTTTGGTGAGTAACAAGATTCATACCGAGTATCAGCTCCGCATTCTGCCGGACTGCCTTAATGGAATGAGCAATTTTGACACCCCCGCCTTTGCCGCGGCCGCCAGCGTGGATCTGAGCTTTAACTACAACAATATCACAACCCAGCTTTTCAGCCGCGTCCACTGATTCGTCAACAGTAAAGGCCGGAAAGCCGGTTGGAGTTGGAACGTTATAGCTTCTGAGAATTTCTTTTGCTTGGTATTCGTGAATTTTCATCGTCCATTTGTAATGGTTGTTCCGGATTTGCCTTGMATAGCATTTGCTACTTCAGGTATGGAAGTAATGACAACTTTTTGACCATGATATTTTAGGAAATATAGTGCAGCTTCTATTTTTGGTGCCATGCTTCCGGCTTGAAATTGACCTTCTTTTAAATAACCTTTTAACGCTTTAGTACTAACGGCAGATATAGGTTTTTGAGAAGGACTATTATACTCCAAATATACACAATCAACATCGGTAATAATCCACATTTCTTCTGCTTTCAGGATGCGTCCTAGAAGTGCGGCAGCGTAATCTTTATCAATTACAGCATCCAATCCATCTAAGTTATCATCATCTTTAATAAACACCGGAATACCACCTCCGCCGGAAGCAATTACTATGGTACCTCTGTCAATTAGCGCCTTGGTGCTCTTACCATGCATGATGTATTGAGGTAGGGGACTTGGCACCACTCTACGCCATTCGCCTCGGTTTTGTTCAGCGATTTTCCAACCGAGTTTTTGCGAAAGCGGATTTATTTCATCTTTTGTGTAGCGAGGYCCGATAAACTTTGAAGGGTTATTAATAGCAGGATCATCTTTWTCTACTACTACTTGAGTTATCATCGTAACCACTTCCCGGTCAATGCTCTCTTTTTTTAACTCATTTTGAAGCGACTGTTCAATCATGTAACCGATACTTCCTTGAGTCCCGGCKACGCAGACTCCAAGCGGAAGAGGAGGGACTATGTCATGTGTCAAATCCATCCTAAGAAGTTCGTCACCCACTTGAGGTCCATTTCCATGAGTTATGCAAAGATTATAACCTTCATGAACAAAGTTCATTATAGATGCCAAGCTTTCCCGAGTGTGAGCAAACTGTGCAGAAATAGYCCCAGCCTCTCCGGAGGGTGAAATGGCATTTCCGCCRAGAGCRATAACAGCAGTCTTGGGARGAGCTAAACTCATCCGAGAAATGGTTTTAAAACATCAGCTAAATCAGGTGAGCCAATTTCCGCCAGATCGTAAGTAACTCGGACAGAYGGTTTRTCGATAGAGATGATTCGCCGAAGATCAATAGGCGTTCCAATTACGACTAYGTCGCAATCTACCGCATTGATGGTTGCCTCCAGATCCTTCACCTGCTGACCTCCGTAACCCATTGCAGGGAGAACTTTKYYGWTSGSTKSMKRYTTYWCGMANGNMKCYRCMAYASYGCCNKTSGAYCYMYSSASGKSSSTSARKMMYYTCAACCGCGCCGAACTTCTCTGCGGCAACTGTACCGGCGCCAAACTTCATTTCTCCATGAGTAAGTGTAGGACCATCTTCAATGACTAGACATCGCTTACCGGAAATGATTTCTGAATCATCTACTGAAACTGGAGAATTTGCCTCGATAACTGTCGCTCCGGGATTTACAGCATCGATGTTTTTTTTCAGTTTTGCCACATCCTCTTGGCGTGCGCTGTCCATCTTATTGATGACAACAACATCTGCCATGCGCAGATTCGATTCACCAGGAAAGTATGACATCTCATGTCCCGCTCGGTGCGGGTCGGCGACCACAATGAACAAATCAGGTTTGTAAAAAGGGAGATCGTTATTACCGCCATCCCACAAGATAACATCCGCTTCTTCTTCAGCTTGATCCAGAATCGCTTTATAGTCCACTCCGGCGTAAACCACARAACCTYGAACAATATGCGGCTCGTATTCTTCCATCTCTTCGATAGTACAGTCRTGAAGTTCCAAATCTTCCAGAGTGGCAAATCGCTGGACTTTCTGCTTGGCAAGATCGCCGTACGGCATAGGATGCCGGATAGCCACTACCTTTTTCCCTGCGGAAGCCAGCACTTCAGCCACGCGCCGCGTTGTTTGACTTTTCCCGCAGCCGGTTCTAACCGCACCAATTGCGACAACAGGTTTGTTAGATTTAATCATGGTCGGGTCACCACCTAGAAGCACGAAGTTGGCGCCGAACTTGATCACTTCTGATGCTTTATGCATCACATATTCGTGGGGCACGTCGCTGTAAGAGAACACTACGTCGTCYACATTGAGTTCCTTAATCAGATTAGTAAGCTCGGCTTCGTCGTGAATCGGAATGCCGTCCGGATAAAGATCGCCGGATAGTTCCGGTGGATACGTGCGGTCATCGATATTGGGAATTTGTGTGGCAGTGAAAGCTACAACATCGTAATCTGGATTATGGCGGTAAACTGTATTGAAGTTGTGGAAATCCCTKCCTGCAGCACCCATGATTAAAACTCGTTTTCTGCTCATTATTACTCCTTTTKAAAAAGTGAAAAAAAGACTTTATAGGACCATCTCGGTTCTGTATCCGGATCAGCCGAAGTTTGCTGGTCAGCTGAAACCGAAGGTCTGTTTGTAGGAGAGTAATTTGGCAAGAAACTTGATCATTTATCACTCATAAAGGGATAGCGATAGTCCTTGGGCGGATCGAGATTTTCCTTGATTGTCCGCTGTGATACCCACCGGGCCAGATTCCACATGGAGCCGGCTTTGTCATTGGTCCCGGAAGCTCTGCCGCCGCCGAATGGCTGCTGACCCACCACTGCACCGGTGGGTTTATCGTTGATATAGAAATTCCCTGCGGAATATCTGAGTGCTGCTCTTGCTTCGTCAACTATTTGTTGATCCTGTGCAAACACACATCCCGTGAGAGCGTAGATAGATGTGCTGTCTGCCAGTTCCAATATCTTATTCCACTGCGATGGATCGTAAACGTAGATGGTTAACACCGGTCCAAAGATTTCCTCTTCCATGGTTTTGAAATGAGGGTCAGTAGTGAGAATTGTGGTTGGCTCGATGAAGAAGCCCACAGAGTCGTCGTAGCTGCCGCCGGTGAGGARTTGAGCATCCGGCGAGCTTTTGGCATAGTCGATATACTCAACGATGGAATCAAAGGCGGACTTGTCAATCACGGCGTTCATGAAGTTRGARAAATCCGCCACATCGCCCATCTTGATGGTTTCYACWTYGGCAATRTAWYKCTCYYTCACTTCATCCCAAATCGAKGAKGGWATATACGCTCKRGATAAGGCWGAGCAYTTYTGACCYTGAWAYTCGAAAGCACCTCGAACCATTGCTGTCACCAGCGCATCAATATCCGCCGATTCGTGAGCTACGCAGAAGTCCTTTCCGCCGGTTTCGCCAACTATTCGTGGATAGCTCCGATAGTTAGCAATGTTTTCACCTACGGTCTTCCACATTCGGTGGAATACGGCTGTTGAGCCGGTGAAGTGGATGCCGGCCAGATCAGGATGTGGGAGGAGATTGGGACCGACCTTGGAGCCGAGTCCCGGGATGAAATTGATAACTCCGTCAGGCAAGCCCGCTTCCTGGAACAGCTTCATCAGGTAGTAAGCAGGATAGACAGCGCTGGAAGCTGGCTTCCAAAGAGCCACGTTCCCCAGGAGTGCTGGTGAGGTAGGGAGATTTCCGGCGATACTCAGGAAGTTGAAAGGTGTCACGGCAAAGACGAACCCTTCCAGCGGTCGGTGTTCGGTAGAATTTCGAGTAGGTTCCGGCGAGTACATGGGCTGATTAGCGTAGAGTTCCTGCGCGTAGTACGGATTGAATCGGTAAAAGTCAATGAGCTCGCACGCCGCGTCAATTTCAGCTTGATAAGCATTCTTGCTCATGTTAAGCATGGCGGCGGCGTTTATGAGATCGCGAAAAGGTCCGGTCAGCAATTTGTCCATTCTGGCGAATATCTTGGCGCGTGTTTCAAACGGTGTGATAGACCACTCTTTCCACGCCTCGAGAGCTGCCTCTACCGCCATCTGGACTTCCTGTTCGCCGGCTTTGTGGTAACGTCCGATGACGTGTTGATGACTGTGCGGCAGTACACACTCTACAAGATTGCCGGTGCGGATTTCCTTCCCGCCGATAATAAGCGGAATCTCGATCTCGGAGGAGCTGAGCTCCGCCAACTTTGCTTGCAAGCTAGCCCGCTCGTCGCTGCCGGGAGCAAAAGATTTAACCGGTTCGTTTACCGGTTTTGAGATGTTGAATTCAGGATGAGTCATGGTAATATTCCTTAATAAATTTGCCACCAAGAGACGAAGGCACAAAGAGAATCTCCATGCTTTTTAAATAAAGTTTTAGTTTTACAAATCTTCAAGACTTGGTTTCTTAGTGCCTTTAGTTGCGGTTAATAAATGATTTAGTGTTTAAAAGCGGTAGAAGTTAGGAGAGGTGGTCAGTAAGAAGCAAGAGGAAGGGGGCGTGGACTTAAGGCCACAAACTGGGATTTAGAAAGCTAATCTACAAGCTGAGCGAGGTATCCCTTAAGCTTCGGGGCTTGATCGAGCTCTTTTCTTAACTTCTGGAGATCATTAACGTCTATGATCAATGGTGAGCGCTTAAAACGGCCATTATGATCRTAATGACAGAACCTGATTTCATACGTTCCCGATGCTTCACCTTTAAGAAACTTAAGAAGTTGAATTGTTGGTCTATGATACTTTGTCCAGACTTGGACTTCTTCTTCAACGGTACCACTTCCCCAGTGGAGAGAAAATGGCTTCTGCTTGCGTTTATCTTGTTTATTCATCTGCTATCTCCAATGAATTTACTCGTTTTGTAATATAGAATCGCGGGCCATCTTAATAATTTCAGGACTGTATTGAAAGTGGATGTTGTCAAAGTGACTCCATTTCCCGCCCCAGACGAATCCGTTTTTCTCAAATGCATCTATAACTGCTTGTGGGGGACTCCACCGTTTTTCCAGCGGTATCAAATGCCATACTTTAATAAACGCAGTGCTCCATTTCCAGTTGGCGTGTTTACGATCATAAGAATCAGGGACCAGATCGAGAGCCAAACCATAGGAGTGATGGCTGGCGTTTTCTGAACCTCGTACGGMTTTCTGTTTGAATGAATAGATAATTTTTAAGTTCTCCACAAAATCCTGTACTTCAGCATCACTCTCTGCAACTTTAAAAATTTCTGCTTCTACTTTTCTCAATGCAATTTCACAAAATTGATTCATGTATGCTTTATGATCCAGGAAAGGGACCCAATCGCACTGTTCCCTCAACAGGGCTTCTTTGGTTCCGAAAACATGATCRAGAAAATCAGAGGATCGAACCGGTAATTCCTGATAGTCAGGAAGCTTTGTAATTCTTCCAAGTGGATAGTCGTAGAAGATCGATTGGTACTTATTCTGATGTTGAAAACTATTTTCTACCAGCATCCTGCCTTCTTTGAAATAAATCCAATTGTCGTTAATAAGAAAAGCCACATCATTGTCTTTTTGCTCAACTTTCTGGATGAAACTCCCATATACATCAAGCATGACAGCAACTTCAGGTRTCTTAATCCATTGGGATTTATTTTGATCTGTTAGAAGTGTTATCGGAAGTAAATAGAATGCAGTTAAAAGAGAGAGGAAGATTCTTTTTAATGAAAGTGATTCCAAGACTACTTTTTCATAATAATATAATTAGATTCATCCATTCCCAGTTTTCTGTAGGTCTCTTGAGCCACGATATTAGATTTATCAACGTATAATCTAATCCCGCATAGTTCTCTATTTTCTCTTACYATCTTCAGAACTGTTTCATGAAGTTGGCGGTAGATTCCCTTTCGACGGAATTYAGATTTGACATAGACGCTTTGTATCCACCAGAAGTCGCTATTTCGCCAGTCACTCCACTCGGTAGTGATCATCAGTTGGCCTGCTATTTCATCATTGACTTCTGCTAACAGATAGAACCCTTTACTTGGTTCATCAAAGAGGTGATTGACACCTTTTGAGAGTGTATCATCGTCAAGCGTTTTATTTTCGGTCTCGAGCGCCATGGCTTTGTTGAATTTGACGATAATTTCTGCATCTTGTCGAGTCGCTTTGCGTATACGAATAATCAAATCACTCCACTCCCAAGTCCAATTGATAGGATAATCAGCATAACAGCTACTAGTTTTTGAATTTGTTCCATGGTGACTTTTTCCACCAGCCGTTTGCCAATGAATGCTCCCAAAAATGCTGCTATACATCCAGTGACTATCAGCGGAATATTTTCGATTTTCATGCCAGCGGTATGACTRCTGTAAATCACCAATCGAGCCACATCAACCAAGCAGGCGATGGTTACACCCGTTCCGATGAACTGTTCTTTCGTAAGTCCGGCATTTGCCAGGAAGGCACTTCGCAAGGCACCTTGATGMCCGGAGATTCCACCCATTAACCCGCTGATAGCTCCTCCCAGTGGAAGATATTTTGATGCGAATTTAAGCTCACGGAATCGCGGAAGAAGATCCAACATGGCAAAACCGAGTATAAGTACAGAGACCACAAGTTTTACAGCTTCCACGGTCATTTCTTTTCCCAACCAACTATAAGAATAGAGAGGCTCCAGACCTGAGAGTTGAGTAAGAATCCACGCACCAACAAATGCGAGTGCCATTGCAGGAAGTCCAAACTTTAATAGAATACGATTCTGCCGATGTTTTCCAAAAAGCGCGACTTTGAAGATATTATTTGTCAGATGAACAACTGCTGTTGCTGTTATTGCAATCTCTATGGGGAAGTAAATAGCCATGGCAGGCATCAATAATGTGCCGAGTCCAAACCCTGAAAAGAGGGTGAGTCCTGATACAATCAGAGCTACWGCAGCTATGAAGAAATATTCCATCTATAGAAGTTCTAGAGTACGCTCAGGCGGCCGTCCCAGTATTGCAGAACTTCCTTTCACGGCGATAGGTCGCTCGATCAGTTTTGGATGCGCTGCCATTTGCCTAAAAAGTTCATTATCGTCATCTAATTTATCCTTCAGCCCCAACTCTTTAAATTCAGCTTCCCGTTTTCGAATGAATTGATTCGGTCTCAGTCCCATCATCTCAGCCAGTTTTCTTAATTCCTCTTCTGACGGCGGCTCATCGAGATATTTGATCAGCTTTGGTTCAACCCCATTATCTTTGAGAAGCTGCACGGCTTCTCTGCTCTTCTTTCATCTGGGGTTGTGATATACTATTATTTCGCTCATATCTGTTCTCCAAGTTAGTTTACTACTTGAAAATAACGATAAAGAGACATGAAATGCCACAGTCCTTTGGAACTTTACGATCTTTTTCTGAGTTATTCGGAAAGAATTGACAACTCGAACACAGGTGATTAACTTTGACGACAAATTCCACTCTTAATAACTTATGAAATTCATAAAAAACGGCATTGGMAGTTGGGTTTCCGGTGATCTGGCGATTGATCTTGGAACAGCCAACACTCTTATCTGGATGACGGGAAAAGGCATTGTGGTCAATGAACCGTCAGTAGTGGCCCGTAATATTAATAACGGAGAAATTGTAGCTGTGGGTACTGAAGCCAAGGAGATGGTGGGGAAAACTCATCGTGAGTTGGAAACTCTTCAACCACTGAAAGACGGTGTTATTGCTGATTTTACTATGACCGATGGGATGATTCAGGGTTTCGTCCGAAAGATCAACTTCAACCGAATTGCCCGACCTAGGATGGTGATTTGCGTGCCCAGCGGAGTGACAGAAGTTGAACGTCGTGCTGTAAAAGATTCAGGAGAGAGAGCAAACGCCCGAGAGATATTTCTGGTGGAAGAACCTGTTGCAGCGGCCATTGGGATTGGATTGGATATCAGCAAACCAGTAGGAAATATGATTGTTGATATAGGCGGAGGTACAACAGAGACTGCTGTTATTGCGCTGAATGGAGTCGTTACCAAAGAAACTATCACCGTTGCCGGCGAAAAGATGGATGAAGCAATAGTTCAGTGGTTCAGAGTTGAGCACAAGCTGGAGATTGGTGGCCCTACAGCAGAGAAAATTAAAATTTCTGTCGGAGCAGCTATGCGCATGAAGCAAACTTCAATCGCAGTTAAAGGTCGAGATCTTGTTTCAGGTATCCCCAAGACTGTTGAAATTTCTTCAGATGAAATCCGGCAAGCGCTGAAAGATTGTGTTACCCATATTGTAGATGCAGTAAAACGAGCATTGGAAAAAACACCACCTGAGTTAGCGGTAGATATTCTAGATAGAGGAATTATCTTAACCGGTGGTGGAGCAAGCCTGAAAGGACTGGATCAGAATATTCGTGAGCGTACAAATCTTGCTGCAAATGTTTCTGAATCACCCATGTTCGATGTTGTAAAAGGGACAGGCATGGTGCTTTCAGATATCAAGAAGTATGCGGACGTCCTTGTCTAGTGACTCTTGATGCGCCGTTTTCTGGGCTTTCTGGTTGAGCGAAAAGATTACGTCTCACTTATACTGGCAGTAATTATCTCTATTACATTGCTTTCTTCTGATGAATCCGAAGAAATCCGGATTATCCGCGGTAAGACAAATGATGTATTAAATGTACTTTATTCTCCCGTTCAATGGGTCCGGGACATTAATATACTGAAGAGAGAAAATGAAATTCTGAAAGCAACGGCTGTTCAACTCAAACTGCTAAATTCATCYCTTTTAAATTCTAAATAYGAGAATGAACRACTTCGTGAAATGTTGGAATTCAAGCGCGAAAGACGGTTGGAACTCATTCCTGGACGAGTGACGAGTAAAGGGCTGTCACCTGTGCTGAATTCTATTACTATAGATATTGGAGTTAGAGAAGGCATTGAAGAAAACAGTGCTGTTATTGGCATTGACGGTATTGTTGGAAAAACTGTGAACGTTGGAGAGCGATCGTCAATTGTTCAAATCCTTCATGATTACAGCGCAAGAGTCAGTGTAAAACTGGAGACTTCAGGAGSAACTGGWATATTAAGATGGCGAGATGATGATACATTTGAGGTWTGGGAAATTCCAAAAGCGATTCCCATTCAGATGGGGGAGAGGATTCTCACTTCTGGTCATAGTGATATCTATCCTGAAAATCTTCCGGTTGGAACAGTTACGGGTGTAATTAATCGTCCTGAAATGCTCCACAAAATTATCAAAGCTGAGGCTTTTACTGATTTTTCATCCATCCAATATGTCTTTGTTGTCAGGRATCTCAGCAGTGAATAAACGCACAACACTGCTCTTAGGTGGTTTGGCATTTATACTGCAGTTTTATCTGACTGAGTTCATGACCATTCGTTCTTTACGTCCCGACTTTCTCCTTATTTTCATTGTCTATGTATCACTTCAGCATGGTAGTTTTGCAGGTGTAATTGCGGGATTCTCACTCGGTTTATTAGAAGATCTTAGCGGCGTCGGTTCCATGTTTGGATTAGCACCATTATCTAAATCAATCACAGGTTTTCTTATTGGTAAACTTCAGGGTCAGCATTCMCGCATGAATCCGMTTTATTTCCATGCTACTTGGATTGGTTTAATCTTGTTTCATTTTGTCWTCTATATCTTCTTCCGATTTCAGACATTATACGAAACCTCCCCWGAACAGTTCTTTCTCACATGGTTATTTTCAGCARCATACACCTTGGCTCTTATGGGTTTGATGCAGATTGTGAAGCCAATTAGTGAGATACGTCTTATTGAWTAGAGATCCATGCTTAAAAGTGAAATATATGTACCTGTAAATAGGCGTAATACAGCCTTCACAGTTGTAATTCTTCTCTTTTTAATACTTTTCGTAAAACTATATACTCTTATGATTCATTCCTATGAGGAGTACAGGAGTAAAGCTGATTATAATCGGATCAGGCCAGTYATCACTTAYGCTCCMCGAGGGAACATTTTCGACCGGAATGGAAATGTTCTCGCAGCCAATACCTCARTTTATRCTATTTMTGTGGTARAGGATGAGTTAACTAATCCAGTTAASGAACTTTCTCAAGTGTCAGGGTATTTAGATATTCCTTTGAAAACTTTGAAACAAAATATGAAAAAATATGGCAGAGGGAGATTTCTCCCTTCAAGAATTGCCCGTGATGTTAAAGTAGAAAAATTAAGTCTCTTAGAGGAACACAAAAATGAACTTCCCGGAGTTATCTATTCCACTCTACCTGTACGTTACTATCCGATGCAGGATTCCGTAAGAGCGTCACATTTGCTAGGCTATCTGCGTGAAATTGGTCCCAGTGAGCTGTCCAGAAAAGGTGGGAGAGGTTATGCAGGTGGTGATTTCATTGGTGCTTCAGGTTTGGAGCATTTCTATGAATCTCATTTAATGGGAGATAAGGGTCATTATTATCAACAGGTTGACGCTTTAGGGCGAGAAGCTGGGGAGGTTTCTGATCGTGAACCTGTTCCAGCAATTCCTGGTAACGATCTCTATCTTACAATTGATTCGAAGCTTCAGGCTGATRTAGAGAAAACTCTGGATGGATTGAAGGCGTCATCTGTTGTTCTCAATGCATCAACAGGAGAAGTGTTGGCTATGGTAAGTAAACCTGATTTTAGATTAAGCGATTTTTCCGGTTTTATGGAGACGAAGGAATGGCAGCGCTTTCAGAATTCTAAAGAAGATCTTCTTCTAAATAGAGCCATAATTGGACGTTATCCTCCTGGATCCGCTATGAAGCTGATTACAGCCATTGCCGGGCTGGAGGAGAAGCTAACCAATCTTGATTGGACTGTTGAATGTACCGGMAACTACTATYATGGTGACCGWGTTTTCAGGTGCTGGAGAGAAGATGGGCATGGAATAGTAAATATATCCARGGCTGTKAAGGAGTCGTGTAATATTTATTTTTACCAGTTAATTCAGCGGATGAACATTGATACCTGGTATCAATACGCAACATTATTTGGGTTTGGGTCAAAGACGGGCATCGACTTACCTGAAGAAAAAAGTGGTATTGCACCAAGYCGTAAGTWTATGGATAGAAAATACGGAAAAAGAGGRTGGACAAGMGGCACTCTTCTTAACATTTCCATTGGACAGGGAGATTTGTTGGTTACACCTTTACAGATGTCTCGGTTTGCAGCGATTCTTGCGACCAAAGGGAAAAATGTAACACCTTGGGTTGCTTCTCGCCCTGATGCCCAAGCAAATAAGATTTCGCTCCGGGAATCAACTTGGGAATTGATCCACGAAATGATGTTTAATGTCGTGAATGAAACCGGTGGCACAGCTTACAACAGCCGAATCGAATCAACTTCAATAAAGTTTTATGGTAAAACAGGAACTGCACAAAATCCTCTCGGTGAAGATCATGCATGGTTTATCGGTTTTGCTAAAAAGGGTTCTCAAACGATTTCTATATCGTTGATTGTGGAAAATGGTGGTACAGGAGGTTCAATTGCTGCACCGCTTGCGAGCAAAATTATGCGAAGCTATTTCAATGATGAATCTCAAAATTTGGTTATCAGATGATTAATTTGATTGGAAAACTTAGAGAAGCCCCTCTTCGCTGGTTGTTGGTTGCAATTTTGCTTAACGGCTTTGGTCTCTTAGCTCTCTACAGCATCACTACTCATTCAGGAGAATTGCAGCTTTCATCCCGTTTTTTTAAACATCTTTTCTGGATGATTCCCAGTCTGTTCGCTTTCATTTTTTTCCTGGGGATTTCGAAGAGAGTCATCCACAAATATACTTATGCGGCATTGAGTGTAATGATGGTATTGCTAATTGTCCCTTTCGGAATGGAATCTATAGCAGGTACTCATAGATGGATATCACTGGGGGGAGTGAGTTTTCAACCTGTGGAGGTGCTTAAGTGGGTATTAATCATAAGCTTAGCTAGGTATTTGTCTGATCACAATCTGGAAATTCAGCGGTTACGTTCGGTAGTAATTCCAACTATAGCAATACTGATACCTGTTGCTCTTGTAATTAATCAGCCGGATTTAGGTTCAGCAGTAATCCTTTTAATGCTTTCCTTCCCGTTACTTTACTGGGTAGGTGCACGTCCTCTGCACCTGTTTTTGTTGCTTGCTCCGTTGGTGAGCATCTTAACTGCTTTTAGTTTGATAACATTTACTATTTGGATCGCTGCAGTGGGTGTAGTTCTCTACTTTACGAAAACAGATTTACGGATCGGACTCGCCAATTTTTTTGGTAATGTTTTTTTAGGACTGTTAACACCAGTCCTTTGGGGTAAACTGCTACCTTATCAGCAGGAGAGAATTCTTGTAATGCTAGATCCAACTCGTGATCCTCATGGAGCAGCATATCAGGTGATACAGTCTCAGACAGCGATTGGCTCAGGAGGATTTTCTGGAAAAGGGATAGGAAACGGAACGCAGACGCATCTGAAGTTTCTTCCTGAACAGGAGACAGATTTCATTTTCTCAGTCATTGGAGAAGAACTAGGTTTTGTAGTTGTTTGTCTGATATTGGCACTGTTTTTATACCTAATTTTGGATATTGTCAAAGTTGCATTTCAGTCAAGTGAGCGATTCTCAAGTTTGATTATCTTTGGAGTTGGCATTCTCTTCCTATTCCATGTCTTCGTTAACATCGGTATGACAATAAACCTGTTGCCGGTGAAAGGTCTTCCATTACCGTTCATAAGTTACGGAGGTTCATTTCTTGTCTCATGTTATGCTATGTTAGGTTTGGCCATGAATATGTCAATAGAAGGAGAGGAGTAGTCAGTCCAATCTGAAATAGTTTGAATTTTTTCGCCGAAAGAGCTAACTTTGCACGCTCTTTCCGATCCGAGGTTGGACACTTGAGACAGTTAAATATGAAACATCTTCAATTTTCTATCATACTATTCTTCGTTGGCATTTTTGCATCTCAGCTTTTTGGGCAGGATAATCTAACTAAGCGAGTGGATGCTCTAGAAGCTCAGATAAACCAAATAAATAGTATAATAATTCCTGATGTTGAGAACGCTTTAATCACAGTTGTTCGGGCAAAGTCTCAATCCGACAGCGCAACAATTATGCTGATTAACAGAATCAACACCATTCAAAATAAAATGAAAATACTTGAGGATAAAGCAGCATACTCAGATAGTACTAATTTTGAGATATTAGAACAGTTGGTTATGATCGAGAATAAAATAGTCTCGTTAGCAAGAAGTTTCAATGAACTATACAGTTTGAAGACAACACCTGAAGCATATGAAACACCAAAACTCAGCTCTGACGAATTTAAAAAGCGTTATGTGGATGCTCTCAGCAATTATCAAAATGGACGATATGAAGAAGCTATTCAGGGTTTTTCCACCTTGACTTTTGGTGAATCAGGCCATCCTTTGGCAGACAACAGTCAGTATTGGCTGGGAGAATGTTACTATTCAATGAAAAATTATAAACGTGCGATATTGGAATTTGAGAAAGTGATGCAGTTTTCCAAGTCGGATAAACAAGATGATTCGAAACTTAAACTTGGACTTTGTTTCGTGAAGATAGGTAATAACCAACGCGCTCGAGCTGAATTCAGGGATTTGCTGGAATTGTTTCCAAACAGTGAGTATTCACAGCGTGCCCAACAGTACATACGCCAACTTTAGTTTTACACTACTTTATTTTGAGGAGATATATCAAATGCAGTTGAAAACTTACTTYCTTACWTCAGAAATATCACCATTCTCGGAGACGAGTTTTCTCTCTCATTTTTCTAAGAACATACCCATTCACTTACAGCAAAAAGATCAGGATATTAGGATAACGTCACCGAAATATGGTTTTATCAGTGAACGAAAGYACATCCTAAGAGAAGTTATCAGACTTCGAGAGATTGAATGTAAGATTGGCGGTGAGATGATAAAATCTTCAGCTAAGTCCGCATTCATCCCTAAAACTCGAGTTCAGGTTTACTTTATGGAACATCCTGACTGGTTTCAGCCTTTGACTCCTCTGCTCTATAAATCCAGAAATGGTCGAATCTTATCAGATAATTCTGATAGGTTTGGCTTTTTCAGTAAAATGGGTCTAGCCATGTTGACTGATCTTTTCTGGTGCCCAGATATAGTGATTTGTAATAGTTGGCAATCTGCTACAGTTCCCCTTCTGAACAACCAGATTTACTCARGTGTAGAGTTTTATAAGGGAATTCAAACTGTMCTCCTGATACACAGCCTTGATGAAAATGCTGTCATTCCGTCTGATACGTATGATAAACTTGGAGTAAAACTTCCGGATAGTATAACTGACGGTGAAGTTAATTCTCTCGTGGTTGGTGCATTAGCAGCTGATCTAGTAATAGCTGTAGACAGTCCTGAGGCAGAAATATCAAAACAATTAGCGGAACATCCAGCATTCAAACCGCATTATAGTGCAATTAAAAGAAAGGTAAAAAAGCTCAAGGTTTTAGATGATTCAACCGCCTCATTCCAGTCTGCCGCAGGAGATCTTGACAGTCTGCTCAGAAAACTTGCTTCCTGAATATCTCCCTACTGACTTCCGACCACAGTGAGTAACCATCCTTTAAAATTCTACTTGAAGTCAATAGTAACCTTTTTCAGCATATCCTTTTTAGCAATTTTCCTTATGTCCTGTATAGAGGATTCTTTTCCAACTGACATAAGCGATTTACACCTTGACCTATTGGATACAGCTACAGTGAATATCGAATTTTCACCTTATCAAACCCCACCACAGATTGGTTCCAATCGCTATCTTTATGTAGGGAGTAATGAAGTCTTTATTATATCCCGTACAGTTTTAAAACTTGGCAGCCTTACTGCACTGCAAGACTCAACTTTTGAGATTATAGACAGTCGAATTGAATTAACTTTGGTGGACAGTGTTTTGGAAATTCAACCGTCGTTTGTGCTTTCATATTTTGCCATGGATTCCACTATCGAATTCTCTGAATCAGTAATCAACTTTTATAATGATGATTGGCTGGATGAAATTGTATTTGATGGACAACTCACTTCCGACTCACTTTCTCAAGACACATCTGGTATTTACAGTGTAGAGTTTTTTGTAGATACTTCTATAGTGATGGCTTGGGCAGATACTTCGGCAGACCCGCAACTTCTGATACTCGAATCACCAGATTTGAACAGTGAAGTTTTACGATTCTATTCCACCGAAAGTAGTTCACTTGAACCTGCTCTTATTGTTTCATATAGTGACTCTGTAACTGTGACAGTGACTATTGATTCAATTGAAGTGGATACACTTATTTTGGATACTCTCGAGTTGGTGCTGGAAATGAGCGCTGATGTTTCCATTGTGGAACCRCCCTTGTTTTCCGGTGGTGGTTTCGATTCAACTCTTATCTATTTYAGCAATGGTGCCGGTATGAAAGCACTGATGAAYGTGGACTTGGAATCACTAGATGTACCCGAAGAAGCAGTCATACTGAAAACAAATCTTATTCTCTACAGCGATTCTACCAAATCCAATTGGGAAGAGGATGGAACATTTAATATGAAGATCGCTGTGCTGGAAGACAGTATAGTAAGTGAGGTTGACTATTTATGGCCGGCATTTATTTCTGAAGATAGTCTTGGAACAGGGACACTGAAAGTGAGCTCTCTTGATTCTACCAACAAGCTAATTCACAGAATTGATAGATTAGTTGAAACGATATTCCTCGGAGTGGACAATAATCTCGGTTTTAAGTTAGAGACATCTTCAGCTCCATCTATCTTCAACATTGTAGCCTTTTATACATCTGATGACCCGGATTCATCTTTACATCCAAGACTGGAGATTTATTATGGTGTACCTTAAGAAAATCGTAATGATGACGGGAATGATGCTGACTCTGATGTCAGCACAATCGCCATATAATAGCGCTGGGATGGGGTTGTTATCAGATTTTTCTGCTGCTCCGGCCTTCGGTCTTGGGATGTCTGGTCTGATGGGTGGATACAATCACTCAGTTTCAGCTCAAAACCCATCAACGTGGCCTGAGTTAAAATTTAGCAAGTTGACTGTTCATTATGTGGGTGGAGAGATTCAGAACCACAATTTTAAGACTAGTTTTGGAAGTCTTGGGGATGCTTCCTTTATTTTACCTATTAAGGGAGAGTATGCATTAGGATTTGGACTTCAACCGTTTGCCAATAAAACTTTCCGTCTTTTAGACTCCACGGTTCAGGAYACCATTTTTGCCGGCGATACTCTGGCGTTATCCACTGATTTGTCCGGATCTGGGGGTATTGGTACACTTCGCACKGGAATAGCAAAAAAATTCAGTGATAGACTAGCGATTGGTGTTAATGCAGAGTTTCTTTTCGGTGTCTCTTCGGAATCAGCTATTATAAYAGGTCTCTTTTCCGGAGATACCACAGTTGTCATTACGCGTAATCACGAGATTAAGGGGACCTTCCTTTCACTCTATTTAACGTCGTCGTTATTTGATACGCCAGCGAAATCTTCTCTGCATTTTTCGATTCGAGCACCTGTTGGAACTCGAAAAGTTATTGAACGAGAGAATCATGCTTTTATCGATAATGATGGTGATCTAGAACATACTCCTTGGGACGATCCCCTTCCATATGATGTAAGCAGTGCTGAAAATAATATTACTTCTTTTTCGCTTCCTGTAGATTTGTCAGTTGGTGTTATGTATAATCTTAGCGGTTCGACTTATCTTGTAGCAGAATTTGTTAGCCGCAGATTTGATGAAGAGGATCAATTTCCCACCTCTTCAATAAGTTCAACTATTGATCCMGGTCATCGCCTGGCTTTGGGACTCCTTAAAGAGGGAAAAACAGAAAGTCGATCTTTACTAAAGCGCCTCCATTACCGGATTGGATTTTTCGATAGGCAACATTACATTTCCAACAATGGACAACCTGTCACTGAACAAGGATTTGCTTTGGGAATTGGGATCCCATTCGGTGTTACCAGGAATCAAATAGATATAGGTTATCAATATGTTGAAAGATCTGGATTCCTTTCGTCTGGATCTGAAATAGTAAACCATATAACAATAGGTTTAACGCTCGGTGATGTGTGGTTGGCAAGTAGAAAACGGAGATAATACAGATAATGAGAATCAGTAGTAGATATTTTTTGCGAAACGTTGGTTTTGGATTAATTATTTTAATAGCAGCTGCATGTGTACCGCCCGATACCGAGGAAGAGTTTCCCGATGATGATGAATGGTATGTAGAAAAAGATGATGAAAGATGTGATCAACTTTTAAGTAGTGCGGCAGAATACTACAAGAATAAAGATTGGAAATCTACCATTAGAGTTTACCGTATGTTGACCAACGACGGTTGCGACCGCGGTAATGAGGAGCAAGTTTATCAGTTTTGGGCAATAGCCCATGAGCGTCAAGTACAATTTGACAGTTCAGAAGTAGTCTTGCTCCAGGGTTTGAAACGTTTGCCAGATRATTTAAACTTATATAACCGCCTTGCTTATGCTTACAAACGACTAAATAAACCTGAARACGAAGCCTATGTATATCAGGATATCCTGGATATTGAGCCGGAAAACAGTGAAACACTAAAAGATCTGGCTAGAGTATACGGCGATATGGAGCGATATGAAGAACAAGTAGAAGTACTTAAGCAAATTCTGGAACTGGAGCCAACCAACAAAAGTGCTGAAGGGGATTTAGTTTTGGCTTTCGAAAATTTGGGACTTGATCCTCTGGATATTTACCGAACTCGATTTGCTCATAATCCTAATAACGTTTCTTATGGGATTGATTTAGCTGATCAACTAATGCGGTCGGATGAATTTGTAGAAGCCATTGATATTTTGGAGGATCTATCCCATCAGTGGAGCAAAAATGGAGCATTCTCTAAGAAATTGATCTTTAAGAAGTTGGCTCAAGCCTACGTTGAAAACGGCCAGCTTTCTGAAGCATCTGAAGCATATATTCGTCTATTTGAAGAGGGCTCGGGAGATTTCCGCACAGCTATTGAGATTGTTTCTCTCAATATTGATATTCCCGATTTCGAGACTGCCCTTCTATGGATTGAGAAGGCGATAGAAATTGCGCCTGAAMATGGAGAACCTTTGGGTTATAAAGGTAACGTATATTATCAAGCATCACTGGATTGTCGCGAAGAGGTTCCTAATACTGATGATAAAATTGTTGCTAGTTTGGCTCAAAAATACTTTAAAATGAGTTTAGATAAAGGATATCGAAAGTTTAGAAGAGACGTCAAATATTTAGATGAAAACGCTGATGATTTGCTCTTTGGTTTAGAGGATTGGTTTTTGTTAAATGATCAAAGCGTTTYTTTAAAACCTTCAGGYGATTGTTACAGTTGGGTGAAAGAAGCCCTCCCCAAAGATCCTTCTTGGAGACAATAGTTTTATGAGAGAAAACTTTGTACTACATTTTTTAATATTATATGACTGAAGCATCCATTAGAGAACAATCCCTTCGTAAGACAGACCCAGACGTTTATAATTCTATTAAACAAGAGACAGCCCGGCAGGGAGATACTCTTGAGCTGATAGCCTCAGAGAATTTTGTAAGTAATGCTGTGTTGGAGGCAGCGGGTGGTATCATGACCAACAAATATGCAGAGGGTTATCCCGGCCGACGGTACTATGGCGGATGTGACTGGGTGGACGTTGCAGAAAATCTTGCCCGTGACCGTGCCAAGGAACTCTTCAATTGCGAATATGCTAATGTTCAGCCTCACTCCGGTTCACAAGCCAACATGGCCGTTTATTTTACATTTCTCCAGCCGGGAGATACTCTAATGGGATTGGATCTTGCACATGGAGGACATCTCACTCACGGTTCCCCGGTWAATTTTTCAGGTAAACTATACAATATTGTATCCTATCAAGTTGATAAGGAGACAGGTCGCGTCGATTTTGATGAAGTGATGAAACTCGCCAGAAAATCCAAACCGAAGCTCATCGTCTGCGGCGGRAGTGCTTATCCTCGTTTCATCGAGTTCGAGCAATTCCGCGAAGTGGCTGATGAAGTGGATGCCTATCTATGGAGTGATATTGCTCATCCGGCTGGTCTGGTTGCTGCGGGAATTCATCCTTCACCTATGGAACATTGTGATGTGGTTACATCCACGACACACAAAACTCTTCGAGGACCTCGCGGTGGATTGATTTTGATGGGCAAAGATTGGGAGAATCCGTGGGGAGTGGTGGCACCAAAATCCGGTCGGATAAAAAGAGTCTCAGAATTGCTCGATTCCACTGTCATGCCCGGTATTCAGGGTGGACCACTCATGCACGTTATTGCCGCTAAAGCTGTCGCCTTCGGTGAAGCGCTTCAACCGGAGTTCAAAGAATACTGTGGGAAAATTGTGGATAATGCTCAAGCTATGGCCGGCGCTCTTTTGGAACTCGACTATAACTTAGTGAGCGGCGGGACGGATACTCATGTGATTCTRGTTGAYCTGACAAAACGGGGAATTTCCGGAAAAGCTGCAGAAAACGCTCTCGAAAAAGCCGGCATGACTGTGAATAAAAACATGGTACCGTTCGATGAACGGAGTCCGCTTGTGACCAGTGGAATTCGCGTTGGAACTCCAGCGGTTACAACCCGCGGAATGGGAGTAGAAGAAATGCAAGCCATTGCCGGAATGATAAACCGTGTAATCTCATCTCATGATGATGAGAATCTCATATCACAAGTGAAAGGCGAAGTAGGCGAACTGTGCTCCGGATTCCCCCTCTATACTGATTTGCTCGATTGATGATTTTCTGGTTATAGCGAGTTCCTTTGAAATTTAGTAATACTCTCCTCTTAGTATCACTTTCATCATCTCTTTTTTTCTTTAGCTGTACAGCTATTGTTTTTAATCATCACCCCAATCTAGCCAGAAATCTTTTCGAGAAAAAAGTGTCAAAGTCCGAGAAGCGTGTTCTTAAGCATCCTCATGACAGCGCTRCTCASTTGGARGCGTGYAAAAATCTGACTATGTACGGTCATGTTTTTGTCTTACGTAAATCTGAGATTATGGAGATTGAAGATTTTGCTCAAAGTCGGGAGTTTAGACTCGAAGCAAATCGCCTGTTCAGGAACGCTTACAAATATGGTTTGGAATCCCTTGAGCTTCAGCATCCCGGTTTTCAGGAGTCATTCCATAAAGATTCCGGGGTTGAGCTGGGGAAAGTAACTATCGAAGAAGTCGATCATCTTTATTGGACAGCGGCAGCGCTGGGTAGTCTGATTTCAACTGCAAAAGGCGATCCTTACGCAATTGCCGACCTCCCCAAAGTGGGTCTCCTCATCGATCGGGCAATTGAGTTAGACGAATCTTATGACAAAGGGAGTTTACACGAATTCATGATATCGTTTGTTCTTAGTCGTCCTGATGCACCTTCGGATGCGATTGAAATTGCCAAGGATCATTTCGACAGAACTGTTGTACTTTCCGGCGGGAATCGAGCTTCAGCATTTGTAACTTATGCAGAATCAATTAGTACCCTAGAGCAAAATCGATTGGAATTTCTTTCCATGCTCGATCGTGCTTTGAARGTGGACGTTAATGCAGATCYCAATCTGAAACTATCCAATATCGTTGCTAAGGAACGGGCTGCCTGGTTGAAGGAGCGAGTAGATGACCTCTTTTTCTAAAATGTCTCTTTTTCGGAAAACAGTAATTATATCAATCTTGGTTTTGGCTCCCGTTTTGATGCAGGCTCGTGTGGTAATTAAGATGGCTACTCTGGCACCTGTAGGTTCCCCTTGGCACGAGCTTTTGCTGGAAATGAGCCAGCTCTGGAAGAAGGCAACACGAGGAGAAGTGATAATCAAGATATATGCAGGCGGAGTGGCTGGAGAAGAACGGGATGTGGTACGGAAAATGCGAATTGGTCAGTTGCAGGCTGCAGCAGTAACTGTTGAAGGACTAACAGAAATTAGTCAGGAYATGAACGTGTTTTATATCCCTATGCTGGCAAAGACTTCGGAAGAACTYGCGTTTATTAGAAACAACTTAACTCCTGACTTGAAAAGTGATTTGAGCAGAAAAGGGTTTAAGCTTCTTGCTTGGGCTGATGTTGGCTGGGCATATTGGTTTACCAATAAAAAAGTAACGACTCCTGCTCAAATGCGAAAATTAAAACTATTTACCTGGGCAGGAGATTATCGTTTTGTAGATCTCTATAAGCAATTCGGTTTTCATCCCGTTCCTWTGTCTACGGCAGATATGTTAACTTCTTTGCAAACAAAAATGATAGACGGTTTTGCTACTACACCTATGTTTGCTCTCTCTTTTCAATGGTTTGCTCTTGCGCCAAATATGCTGAACATGAAATGGGGTCCTATTATCGGAGGTATAGTAATCACCAAGGAGACTTGGAACAAAATTCCTGTAAAGTATCATCAAGAACTTGAGTCCATTTCTGCAGATATCGAAAAAAAAGCTGCTGAATTCGTGGTGATGACTGAGAAGGCGTTGGATGTAATGAAAGATAACAACCTCACTGTTCACGAACTGTCGGCTACAGATATGAAAAAGTGGGAAGATCAAATGTTGGATGCTTATCCGTATGTAAGAGGATCAATTGTACCGGAAGAGATATTTGATAAAGCAATTGAATTGAAAAGAGAGTATCGAAATAGGAATTGACAATATTTTCTAAGGTACATTAATCAATCTATAGTTTGTATAGAGAYAATTAATCTTCAAGACTTGTGACTAGAATAATTACTATTTTAGCTGTTTTTTCACTCTTGGGTATGGCTTTGCTGCCCACCATTGAATCTTTCAGTCGAATTGGGATTGGCATTCCGTCCATCCCCGGTTCAGAAGGATTTGTTCTTTTAGCAACTCTTTGGGTTGCATTTTTGGGTGCTATTTTAGCTGCTCGTGATAAACGACTGTTGGCTCTGTCACAAGAAGCAGAGTATTCAGNAAANCAGNYKKTNWARMYTSCSGSTGNNAYRSWGMAATANNCMATRAMWWTTNYSYTTGNNWCAGKRMTKRSMKACGCWWSWGCRGRSWYMRKTANRGASAWKTTYKCKGNASAWWSWWAAGWMRTKCCTGCACCATTCTGGGTGGTAGCAGTTATAATACCCATTGGGTTCGCTTTAATAACTACTTCAGTGTTTATGGTGAGTCCAAAAAATAATCTGATTCGAGGATCCATGATTCTCGCTGTTATTATTGTTGCGATAATGGGCTATTTCGAATTATTTACTCAGGCAAATTTCTTTTGGATGGGAATTATCTTGATTCTTTTATCATTTCCAATGGGTGTCCCCATCTTTGCTGTTTTAGGTGGTATAGCAATGCTCATTCTGCATTACAATGATGGAACTATACTGGCCATTGCGAATGAAGCTTTCACACTCACAGAAAAATACGAATATGCAACTATCCCGCTTTTTGCGTTAACAGGATATATCCTTGCAGAAGGGGGAGCACCTAAGCGATTGGTGGGGGTATTCCATAATTGGTTCGGTTGGATGCCGGGTGGAACCCCAATAGCGGCTGCGTTGATTTGTGCTTTTTTCACTGCCTTAACCGGAGGTTCCGGCGTCACTATTCTTGCTCTTGGAGGGCTCCTCCTGCCTATGCTGCGTGAAGAAGGCTATCCCTTGGGATTTTCCATCGGATTAATTACCGTCTCCGGCTCTTTGGGACTCCTTTTTCCTCCAAGTCTTCCTCTTATCCTGTATGGAGTAAGAGGTGGTACTGCAATGCAGTTAGGAATTGATAAAATCTTCCAGGCTGCATTTGTCCCGGGACTTATCCTGATAGGTTTGGTTAGTTTATGGGGCATACGCCAGAGCTACATATCTAAAGTAGAACGGAGTTCTTTTAATCTTAATCGGGCTGTCAAGTCTATTTGGAGTGCCAAATGGGAAGTTGTGATACCCTTCCTTATTCTTATCTCAATTCTTACAGGTTTTACCCGCCTGGTAGAGGTGGCTGCCATGAGTGCGGTTTATTCTCTCATTGTGGAAGTTTATATATACAAAGACTTAAAAYTRGATGATCTCTATAAAGTTGTTGCAAAATGCGCCAAGTTCGTTGGTGGTATCCTTATAATTATTGCAATGGCGAAAGCACTTAATATGGCGTTTGTGGATATTGATTTTTACAAGACCATGATTAATTGGATAGAAAACAATATTCATAACAAGTTTGTATTATTATTGGCACTAAACATTTTTCTACTCATTGTAGGATGCCTTATGGATATTTTTTCTGCGATTATTATCATTGTACCGCTTATTAGTCAACTTTTCAGATCGTCAGCATTTTCCATGTTCGGAGAATTTTCTGAAGGTGGCATCGCAGTAATGCTTGGTCTCCAGGCTGTACATATTGCAGTAATCTTTATTGCCAATCTTGAGTTGGGTTATATTACACCTCCCGTCGGAATGAACCTATTTCTTGCGTCATATCGATTCGACAAACCACTCTCAAGAATTTACCGTGCTACATTGCCTTACTTCCTAATTCTGTTGTTTGGTGTAATGGTGATTACTTACGTGCCTTTCGTCTTTCCTGGATTGTTACCCGGGATAGAGTCTTCCTCGACAGATAGCGACGAAGATGGAATGCCTGATTGGTGGGAAAAGGCATATATGCTTAATGTCAACGAAGATGATTCAGGAAAAGACCCTGATAAAGATGGTGTCTCTAATCTGGAAGAGTATAAACAGGATAGCAATCCACAAAAATCACCTGAGTTGGATGAGAGTGGCTAATATCAACGGTATTTACTGAAATCGTCGTAAATTGAAATCCTTGAAATAAAGTGGACATGAGAATATATTCGGCTCATAATTTTGGTGAGGATAGATTGGGAACACGTTCGAAAACTGGTCGTTAGATTTGAGAACATCTTATTGCAGACATCTGGAAAATTAAATTAATGAGAAAAACACTTTACTGCGTCCTTATTGCATTTGTTCTATCACTGGGGGCATTATCTGCTATCAGTGAAGCATCTGCACTATTCCTGCTCATTTCCCCCGGTGCTCGAGCAGGAGGAATGGGAGAGGCTCAGGTAGCTGTGGCAAACGATGCCTATGCCAGTTACTGGAATCCCGCCGGCCTTGCTTTCCTTGAAGGTAGTGAGATTGCTCTTATGCATGTAAATTGGCTGCAGAATCTCGTTCCGGATATGTATTATGAATTTCTCGCTTATCATAAACATGTACCTTCACTAGGTACTCTTGGCGGTCACGTAATATTTCTAAATTTAGGTGAACAGGAGCGACGAGGTGAAAATAACGAGGATCTGGGAACTTTCACCAGTTTCATGTACGCTTTGACTTTCTCATATGGAGCTAAAATATCACCTTATTCAGCCATTGGTCTAAATGCCAAAATATTGCACCAAAACCTCACAGGAAAAGGAGCCGGAGCCGAGAGAGGTGAAGGTGTTTCCACAGATTTTGCTTTTGATCTCGGTTATCTGCATAAGGGATTTTTAACACCAAAATTAGACATGGGCATTACCATTACGAATATTGGACCGAAAGTTTCTTTCATTGATGAGGCACAAGCTGACCCAATGCCTACCAACCTTACGTTAGGGTTCAATTACCGAATTATAGATACTGAATTTAACCGACTCAATCTTGTTGTCGATTTTGATAAGATGCTGGTGGCTTCTTATCCAGAGATGGACTGGGATGGTGATGGGCGAGTTGGTTTATACAATGATAATGGAAAATACGTGGGTGAAGCAGGAGAGTACAATAAATCCGGAGATCGCGAAGCAGCCCATACCGATCCTATTCATCTAGCATTTTTCACTTCGTGGCTCGATGACTGGTATTTAGGGGGTGACATCGATTGGGATGAAAACACTTATATCGGCGGATATTACGAAACTGGCTTGCGGAGTGGTGAGCTTTTCTATGATTTTGGTGCCGACGGAATTCATGGAACAGATGATGATGGTGAGGGTGAYGGTGAGTGGGATGAAGGTGAATCTTTTTCTGATGATAACGGAAACGGCGAGTGGGACTCCAATGAATGGGGCGACGAAGGTTACGGAAAGTATAATTCCGAYGGTGAACTGGAAATTGGAACAGGAGCCAACCGTAGTTTCTCTACCGAAATAGATGAGATGGTGTTCAATTTCGGTTTTGAGTATTGGTACTCCAAGTATTTTGCTCTTCGCGGAGGATACTATTATGATAAACTCGGAAAGATAAGCAATCCTACTTTTGGGATAGGTTTAAGATTCGCTGGATACGGTTTTGATGCCGGTTTTACACTTGGCCCTCCTGGACACCCACTTACCAATACAGTCAGATTTTCWTTGAACATGGAGTTTTAGGATAGTCAAGAAAATGTCAGGTAACAAGTCCTGTGGTCGAACGATTACAGGATTTTTTCATARATGAGACTTTCAAAGATTCTGCCAATCTTTTTGGTTATGGTTTTTGTAACCTTTGGACAATCTATTCCTTTGATTGGGGATATGTCAGTTTTAGTCATTCGTACATCTTTCGCTCAGGACAGTGATGTATCTACAACTGGTGACGGTCAGTTTCTCCTAGACACTTACTCAGGCGAATGCGGAGCGTACCTACTCGATCCGCCGCCGCATAATCGATCATTTTTCGAGGCCCACCTCCAAGCGCTGGATAGTTACTTCAGCTCTGTTTCGACGGGACAATTTGGTATTGATACCTTAAACTCGTTGGTACTGCCTCTCGATGCTTCGGGCAGTTACAGTCTTGATACTACAATGGCGTACTACAATCCCTATGGCGATGAGGAACTTCAGGAGCTGCGCTTAGCGGAACTGTTCCGGGATGCCCTGGAAGCGGCGTACACGGCGGAAGGGGGCATTGACTTTGATAATTATGACGTGATCACGGTAGTGCATGCCGGCGTCGGACAGGATTTYGCTYTGCCGTTCTTAGATCCCACTCCGGAAGATATCGCTTCRGCTTACATAGATTCCGATTTATTGCTAGAGCAGTTAGGATCTTCAGAAATCAACTTTGACAACGGCAGTTCAGTGAGCTCTGGTATAATTCTGCCGGAGACACAGAACCACCTCCTTTTTGATGAGGCCGATGAGATCTTCTTCGGAGCGTCAAATCCGTGCGAGTACCAGTTTGCCCTCACCGGGACGTGGGCATTGATGATGGGCTTTGCCATGGGTTTACCACCCCTGTGGGATACAGAGTCCGGAGAGAGCGGTGCGGGTGTTTTTGCTCTAATGGACCAAGGCTCCAACAACGGTCGCGGCRCTATTCCTGCACCTCCCGATGCATGGAGCCGTATTTACGCGGGCTGGGAAAGTGCTACAACTGTTCGACCCACTTCCRATGTGAATCTGATATCTCGTGTCTTAGSTGAAGATCAGATTGTCCGCGTRGACATAGGCGGGTCCGAATACTTCCTCATGGAGAACCGCAACAACTGGCTCCGGCCTCGTGTGGACATTGACTCTCTCCGATGGCGGGAYTGGGGTGACCWAAACCTCTATGCGAAAATTCTGATTGATTCTATCGGCGCCACAGTGGATGAAGAGACCAGCGTCATTACGGAAGTACCGAGCTACGATTACGGACTGCCGAACTCCGGGCTCCTCATTTGGCATGTGGACGARGAGAARATCRCCRCCGGGCTGARTGATTACACRGTRAACATTRACCGTGAGCATCGYGGRATTGACYTGGARGAAGCYGACGGYGCTCAGGACATGGGCTACCCCTCGCTYAATCCGTTCTTYGATCCCGGCTCAGGCATCTGGTCTGATATGTGGTACTCCGGYAACTCTCAATATTATTATGCAAATCCCGGCTTTCTTGGACAGCCCATGTCGTTCGGGCCCGATACCTATCCTGACACCCGCAGCAACAGCGGCGCTGACAGCTACATCTCCATTAACGATATTTCCACCGCCGGTGACACTATGAGCTTTACCGTAGCYAATAGYTTGCTGGCGGATGGATTTCCRGATACGTCACTGCACATTCACTTTCTTCAGGATTTTACCGGAGACAGTATGCCGGAAATTATTGGGGGGAAAGATTCGTTGTGGTGGGAAGATGGAATCACACGAGAAAGAAATACTATTATCAATTCCCTGGAATCAGAATTCATGTTGGTTTCGTCTGAGAATAATCCTTACTCTTTTTATGATTACAATTTATTCTATGTAGGAAAAGAAAATGATTCATTAATAGTTGGAAATTATTTATTCAATACAGAGACTTTTAAGTTTGAAAATCAGTTTACTTCCAAAGTTGAAGGTGATATGCCAGATTTAATAAAGGGTTATGACCAAGAGGCAGTTATACTGTCTTGGTGGTTTTCTGAATGGATTATTTTTGCAGATTCTGTCATCAAGTATGATCTTATTCCAGACTCTATTTATGCTTTTCACAAAATAGTATCAAACATTGAAAAATTGGATTCAGAAGAATCAACTATAMTTAAAATTGCCATTAATCCTTTAGGTGGTCTTATTATTGCAGAAAATTATAATTTTGAATCTTCTGTTGAAACTTCAGGTCTTGAAGRGTACAGTTTTAAAGAGATTGGGTCGGTTGATTTGGATTTAGATGGTAATGTGGAAATACTCGCTCTGGATTTCAATGGGATCATTTATGTCATTAATACCAATTATACTTTTGAGTCAGGTTTTCCACAGTCTCTTGATGCTACCTCGCCCATTCTTGCACGGGATCTTTTTGGAGATGAGCACCCGGAACTTGTCATTCAGGTAGATTCTGCAGATGTCCTCGTTCTGGATTGGCAGGGTAAGGAACAATATCGTCTCTCTAATCCCAAAGGGAGCGAGTTGCGGATACTGGGTCAGTACCAAGGAAAGAACTGCATCGTCTCCGAATCGTCCATCTGGCTTTTTGATGATGCTACGGAAACWGGCGGAAATGAGTGGGCATTGCTCCATCACGATCCAGCTAATTCTCGCGTTTTTGATACAGAAGCTGATTTTCGAACTCCCGATGCCAATCTKCTGATTGACCCTGATCKCACCTACAACTATCCTAACCCAGCCACGGACGGAACCACCACTATCCGTGTATTTGTGGAATCTGCCGAGGAAGTGGAAGTGGAAATCTACGACCTCGCCGGCTACTTTGTGAAACGGCTTCAACTCGAGAATCTCATCCAGGGAGAAGTGAATGAAGTGGTGTGGGATGTGAGTGGAGTGGAGAGCGGCGTCTATTTMGCCAATGTGCAAGCAACAAAAGGCAGCGACTGGGAAAATAAGATCGTCAAGATMGCAGTCGTTCATTAATAATGCCTCAGAGTCGMAAAATATCCAGAGTTAGCATCTTTTTATCTCTCCGTACCCTCAGTGTCTTAGTGGTTCTTTTTCTCCAACCTTTCCTGTTTTCACAAGTAAGCTACAACCACCCCGAGATTGAGTGGCAATCCTTCGAGACTGACCACTTCGTCATCAATTTCTATGACGGCACAGAGCGGACAGCACGGGAAGGGGCAGCTGTTGCTGAAACTATCTATCCATTTGTGACAAATGTGTACRATTACGAGACTYCGGCTAAAACGCACATCACTTTTTTAGATACAGATGACTTCTCCAACGGCGCTGCCTACTACTACGATAATAAGATCGAGATCTGGGCTTCGCCATTGGACTACGACCTTCGAGGCAGTCACCGCTGGCTTCAGGATGTTATCACGCATGAGTTTACTCACATCATCTCACTGCAGAAGGCGATGAAGTTCGGACGAAATATTCCCGGTGCTTACTTCCAGTGGATCGGCTACGAGAAGGAAAAGCGGGAAGACGTCCTCTACGGCTATCCGAACACGCTGRTCTCTTATCCKSTGCCRGGGACGGCAGTACCTCCGTGGTTGGCGGAGGGTACAGCTCAATATATGTTTGAGGGAGCCACTTACGATTTCTGGGATTCTCACCGCGACATGATCCTTCGTGACCGTGTACTTCATGGCAATCTTCTCAGCTTCACGGAAATGAGTACCTTCGGCAAAAGCGGTATAGGGAACGAATCYACCTACAATTCCGGCTTTGCACTGGTGAAGTTTATWGCCAAGCGTTATGGAGATGATGCTCTACGGAAAATCATGGTGGAGTTGTCAAAACCGTTTCAATATTCCATCAATAGCGCCATAAAGAAAGCGGTAGGGAAGTCAGGTAAAGAGGTGTACAGCGAGTTTAAGCTGAGTCTGAAGAAGCACTATCACGATAGGATGAGTACTGTATTWGATAGTGAGCAAAAAGGCCGTATTATCGAGGGAGAAGGGACAACTAATATCCATCCCGTCTGGTCGCATGATGGTAAAAAGTTTGCGTTTCTTTCCAACAAAAAGAACGACTTTTTCTCCCAGACTGATCTATACATTTACGATCTWAAAGCTGAAACTTCCGAAAAAATCGTTGACGGAGTTCTCTCTGCTCCCACSTGGAGTGCAAACGATTCTCTGWTTTTCTACTCCAAGAAGTCTAAGCCCGATCGACACGGGTCCAAATGGTATGATCTGTATCAATATTCGATTGAAGATGAGGAAGAAGAGCGCCTGACAAAAGGTGCAAGAGCCTTGTCGCCTGTTGTGCTGAACGATTCACTGCTCGCCTATCTTGCCGTGGAAGATGGAACGCATAACGTATTTCTGGTGAACCTCAACTCGCGCGAATCTGAGAAAATCACGGACTTTGACAACGGCCGACAAATTTTTGGCCTTTCCTACGAGCCAGAGAAAAACTGGCTCATCTTTGATTTTGTGGAGAGTCATTTCCGAAACACGGCTACGCTTAGTCTGTCTGATACTTTGTTCACCGATCTCATTTCCACAGCCGAGTGGGATGAGAGAGATGTGACACCAATTCCAAATGGTGGACTGATTTATGCTAACGACAAAAGCGGMGTGTTCAATCTGTACATGATGGATATGTCCACCGGCAGACAAGGTTACATCACCAATGTTACCGGAGGCGCCTTCATGCCGGATGTGGGAAATGACGGGCAGATTCTCTATTCACTGTACGAAGATGGCGGCTACAAGATTGCCATACTCGATTCTGTAAAGGTGATTCCAGAGGAAGTGGTGGGCTACGGTCCCGACCATTTCGCCATGTTTGCAAATCTTCCGGCACCGATAATAGAACAGCTTCAGACGAAGGCTAAGTCAGCTATAGACAGCTTTGGTCCTATGTTTGTCTTCCCCAAGCTGATGATGGACTACGGCACATGGAAACCGGGGTTTTACTTTTACTCCAACGAGATTTTAAACCGGCTGAACGTCTTTGGCGGCGCTTCCGTGAATTCTTTACGAGATGTGGACTTATTCCTAATCTTTGAGTTCAAACGATTTTATCCGACACTTTATACAGAGATTTTCTATCTTACGAGAAATGTTTACGAGAATGAACAGTGGCGAGACACGTACGATCTAGGCTACGACATTAACTTTCGCCTTTTTCAGTGGGATGCTGGGCTGAGGTTTCCAATTAAAGGATCACATGAACTAAAACTCTACGGTTCATTTCAACAGTTTCACGAAGGTATCAAAGAGCGAGTTGTGGGTCAACTCGGAAAGCTCGGTTTTGACTATTATATCGGGAAGCACTTTGGAATAGCATGGCAGACTAATATTCGAAAGCCAACTGTAGATTACGGTATAAATCCTGGGAACGGCATCCGCGGCAATTTGGAAGCAAGGTATGAAAAAGACGATTTTATAGACGGTTTTAAGATCAACAAAAACTATTCCACTCTCGAGGCAGATTTTATTACTTACGAATTTTGGCGGATAACCGGTGATTTGACTGCTCATGTGACTCTTCCGTGGTTACCACGCTGGACYGCTTCYGCTGAACTTCARTGGGGTTGGATGTCTTCYACAGAAGTGGACTCCTTTTTCAATTTYTTTACCGGAGGACTTCCCGGACTGAAGGGTTATCCATTTTATTCCATCGAGGGGAACCGTGAAGTAATGGGTGAGTTATCACTACGAGTTCCTCTATTTCGAGAAAAGCATTATCCTGTGGGACCATTCATTTTGCAAAATATTATAATGGGAGTTGTTGCTCAAGCTGGCGATGCCTGGAACGGAGCGGGGGATGAATTCAGTCTTAAACGTTCCGTTGGTGCTCAGCTGCGGTTTGGAGGTTTCTCTTTTTACAACTATCCCACAGGAATTGGCATGGAAATACACAAAGGATTGGATAAATTTTCTATTGACGGAAATGACTACGGTAATGAATTAAGAACCTACTTTACACTACTATTCGGATTCTAATATGCACAATAAACTGATAGCACTACTGATTTTGACATCCAGTCTCTTTGCCGGTGGGGRCGCATTTATATATCGTCCCGAGTTTCATAGTTCGCTATTACAGATTGAGCTGGAAACTACCGTTCAAGATGACGATTCCACAACTATGGAGAAATATCCTGCTAAAGGTCTCCTTTATTCTCTTGTACTGCCGGGAGCGGGTCAATGGTATGCGGGTGCCAAATTGAAGTCTCTGGCTTTTGTAGGAGTGGAGATATCAAGTATTTTGTTATGGTCAAATTTAAACCAACAGGGAGACGATATAAAGATTGATTATGAGGCACTGGCTGATAATCATTGGATTCTGGATCAGTGGTTGCAGAATATGTATTTAATTGATTCTGAGTACGGCATATCTGCAATAGGTACCCACGACTTAAAAATTTTATTAGCTGACGGAACAATTATAGGATCGAATGAAGATGAAAATGAAAATGGCACACCTGATTGGGATGAATTAGGGGATGAAGAAGTTTTAGATGTTATCAGAGACCGCGATTTCTACGAGAATATTGGAAAGTACAATCAGTTTGTAGGTGGCTGGGATGATATTRSTGWYRRWTKGTGGYMMGASSMRAAATCTGTMGGAGATTCYAYWGAGWKRTTGRTRATGACAGAYAATAGRKACACATATCTKGACCTTCGACAGGATCACAACCAATATCTACAGTACGCCGGTTATGCCGTTAGTGCGATTATGTTCAATCATGTGCTAAGCGCTATTGATGCAGTTTGGGAGACAAGCCGACGCGCAAAGCGTCCCGATAAAGTTGMGGCCAGCTTAAAACCGATATTTTCACCGAGTTCAAAATTCGGGATAGGCGGTTTTTCTCTATCATTGAAGTGGTAGCAGGATAAGTCAGTCTAATTCTGCGTAAATATGTCTAATAATAAAATACTCCTTCTAATATTATTTGTCCTTCTCCTTCAAGCGTGTTCTCCACCCGGGAGCAAAGATGAAGTCATTAATTTGAGAAAACAATTTGAGGAAGGAATGATACTTTTCGAAAAAGGGAAATACTACCGTGCGCAAGAGGAGTTTGATTTTGTACTCAGAAGGGGAACCTATTCTGAGTTCGCWGACAGCGCACAATTTTACCTTGCTGAATCTTATTTCCTCAATAAGGAATATATTGAGGCTATTACAGAATATGATAATCTGGTGCGGTACAAAACTTACAGCCCCTTTRTAGAATCTAGCCGTTTCCGAATTTGTCAGGCTTACGAAAAAAAATCACCTAAATACTATCTTGATCAGGATTATACTATAAGCGCTATTGATCGATATCAGGAATTTATTGAGGACTATCCCGGATCGGAGCATGTTAATAAAGCAGATGAGGCAATCAGAAAGCTTAGAAGTAAACAGGCAAAAAAAATATATGAGTCTGGTATCCTTTACACAAAATTGGATGAATACCAGGCAGCTTTGACTTACTTCAAAGATGTGGTTGATACTTATTACGATACAGACTATACTGATAATGCTCGAGTAAAAGTTATCGAAATGCACATCAAGCTTGGTGAAGTTGATGTTGCAAGGGAGTTTTTCCAAGATCACAAAGAACGTTTTAAATCTGATAAAAATCTCCTACAAGCAGATAAATTGATCGAAAGATCAGACTTCGAAAAAGATAAACTATGAAAGTTTGTCTTTTCGGCGGAACGTTTGATCCTCCTCATATCGGTCATCTTATCATAGCCGAAACCGTACAGGAAACGGAAGGTTTTGATAAAATGATCTTTGTTCCAGCAAGTATTCCCCCTCATAAAACAAAGACGGATCTTTCTACTATTGAAGATCGGATGGCTATGCTCCGGCTGGCATTGAAAGGAAATGAAAATTTTCAGCTCTCGGATGTTGAAATAAAACGTGGAGGTATTTCATATGCAATCGATACAATCCGAGAGCTAAAGCAGAGATATAATCTAAAATCTAAAGAAATCTATTTCCTCATGGGCAGTGACACACTAAAAGAATTTCACACTTGGCATCAACCAGAGAAGATACTTGAGGAATCACAGGTATTGATTGCTGCTCGACCGGGTTTCAGGCCTAGTTGGATATCTGCCGAGATACTCTCTCATATTCACTTCGCAAATGTGCCCCAAATCGAGATTTCATCGTCCCTTCTCCGGGAACGTATTATCGCCGGGAGAACAGTACGATATGCTGTTCCAGATTCCGTCGATGAATACATCCGAGAAAAAGGACTCTATAATTTGTGAGTTCTCTTGTGATTGGCGGATATCTCGTCGCCGGTGGGTTGCTGCTTTTCCTCGGAGGTGATACTGTTGTCAGGGGTGGCAGCAAACTAGCTCGCTTATGGGGAATATCCCCTTTGGTWGTTGGCTTRACGATTATTGCTTTTGGGACATCTCTACCWGAGTTRCTTGTWAGTCTATTGGCAGCTCTAAGGGGTAAGGAAGCTATTGCAGTTGGGAATGTAATTGGCTCGAACATTGCCAATATTGGATTAATTCTTGGTCTAAGTGGATCACTCTTTTTAATCGTTATTACTACGAAGCGTGTAAGGAAAGATCTTAATTACTTGCTTGCAGTTTCTGTGCTTTTTTCTATTATGCTCCTCGATGGTGTGATTCAAAGATGGGAAGGAATTGCACTATTTGGTGGTATAATTATTTATTCAAGCTACTGTATAATTACAGGTCGGGAAAAAAAGTCAGATGATGGCAACATTGGTTCAATTCCAGGGAACCTTTTTATAATAAGCATCGGGATAATATCACTTACCGGTGGTGCTCATCTGTTTGTGGAAGGGGCAACAGGATTGGCCGAAAGAATAGCCGGGAAAAATATCGAAATGGCTATTGGTTTGACAGTTGCTGCATATGGTACATCATTACCTGAATTGGCGACCTCTCTTGTGGCTGCTTATAAGAAAGAAAGTGAAATATCACTGGGTAATATAATTGGTTCAAATATGTTTAATATTCTGGCAGTGATTGGATTAGTATCAGCAATCTCACCTTTGAAAGTAGATCCAAGCGTAACCCACTTTGAAATCCCCGTAATGCTGCTTTATGTWCTGCTGCTCTATCCACTCCTGCGCAAGACAGCTATCCCTCGTATTTACGCATTTCTGATGCTGAGYGGTTATGTTGCATTTATYGTCTTTGTTTTTATTAGGGCATTAAGCAGTTGATTRCTTTCATACAATGATCAGATTCAGAAACGCAACTTTCTCTTTCAAAGGAAGTGCAGGTGTTTCCGATGCTACCTTCGCTGTTGAAGAAGGTGAATTCATTTGTATTATMGGTCCTACCGGTGCAGGTAAGACCACACTGCTAAGAATGATCTATATGGATGCCATTCCTCAGGAGGGAAGTGTTGAAGTAGCAGGATTCAGTTCAGATAAAATTAGGTCTAAGCAGGTTGCTTTACTGCGCCGCAAGGTGGGGATGGTATTTCAGGATTTTGAGTTACTTGACGATAGAAGTGTTTTTGAAAATGTAGCATTGCCTTTGCACGTAATAGGGATGAGTCGAGAAGAGGTTCACTTAAAGGTTAATGGAGTTTTAGATAAACTTGGTCTGACAGAAAAAAGTCATCATCTCCCTCATCAGCTTTCAGGTGGAGAGCAGCAGATTGTTTCTTTGGCAAGAGCTATAGTTAAAGATCCCATTGTAGTGCTGGCAGATGAGCCAACCGGCAATCTTGATCCTGCGGCTTCATTCAAGATTTTAAAGCTGTTAGAGGCGATACAAAAGAGCGGAACAGCTGTTTTAATGGCCACCCATAATTATAATCTTGTGAAAGATCGAAATTATCGTTTTTTTGAAATTATTAAAGGGCAAGTAAGGATTTCTAGTGGATAAGTTTTTTTATCTGTTATCCGAAGGATATCGAAGTCTATGGCGGGCTAAGTTGTCTACTTTTTCWTCAATTACTACCATAGGAGTAACTTTAAGTTTTGTAGGTTTCGGGGCAATGGCAACTTCCAATCTTGCCCGTTTGGCAAATGAGTCTAGATCAGACTATACCATGGAGGTTTTTTTCACTCAATTAACCACTGATTCTGAAGCTCAGAAAATTATGAATGAGATAATCTCCATGGATAGAGTCCGGGAAGGAATTTTGATCACGAAACAAGAAGCTGCAGAGATTTTTCAAAAGGAATTTGGCGAAAACATTTACGATCTTCTGGATGACAATCCTTTGCCGACAAGTTGTGTTATTAAGCTYGAAGAGAGCGGATTAGAGCCTACTGAAATGGAGCCCGTAGCGAAGGCAATAGAGGCCATGGATAGGGTGGAAAAAGTAAGTTATCCAGCCGAAGCAATTACCCTTATTGAAAATTATTTTCAAGGAATACTTTCTGTTGTCGCTTTGATTTCAATGGCGATTTTAATGGGAACTACAGTATTGGTATCCAATACGATTAGGCTGACAATATTTTCTCGTAAAGATCTCATACGAATTCTCAAATTAGTAGGTGCAACAGATCGATTCGTAAAAATTCCTTTCATWGTTGAGGGGATCATTGTGGGCATTTCTGGTGGAGTTTTAGCTTCCATATTAACTTATCTTTTTATCAGAACTGCAAACTCTTTCCTAATGTTATTTACCCCTTATCAACTAATCTGGGACTGGCGAGTAATTATATTATTGATTCTGGTTGTAGCACTATTTTCAATTTTGGGTAGTCGAAAAGCTGTCAACAAACTGTTAACCTGACAGTTTTTCTTGTCTGTATAGGTCTTGTTTTTACACGGGTCAGATAGTAATTTTTAACAATCTTATCGAGAAGAATAATGGGTCGGTTAACACTATCAGAGAAACATGCTAATCGCGAGCTGAGCATACTGAAAATAGTTATTGAAGACTTTATCAGAACTGCCTCACCGGTAGCATCACTACGATTGAAGGAATCTTATGGACTTGAGATCAGTCCTGCTTCCATTCGTAATACTTTACACCAATTGGAGGAAATAGGATATTTGGGTCATCTTTATACATCTTCCGGTCGTATCCCTACTGATTCTGGATATCGGCTCTATGTCAATGAATTAATGGGAATACCCAAAGACGCTTCGTCAGAAATTTCACAATTCATGGGCGAATTGGCATCAGTATCCTGCACAGTAGAAGAAATCCTCCAAATTTCAGCTGATTCTTTAGCGAAACTCTCCAGTCTTTTTGGTTTTGTCATATGGTCACCCTTAGGAGACTCCACATTAACTGACTTGGAACTATTGAAATTGAGTTCTGGTAAACTTCTACTGATACTTGGATTTGAATTTTCCTCTATTGAATCAATCATGCTTGATGTTACTACTGAGTTAAATGAATCACATCTTGACCTGGTTGGATCAATTTTACGAGAAAGGCTTTTAGGCTTAAAAGAAAGAGATCTGCGAAAAACAGTGCCAGACCGCCTGCGTGAAAGTGAATTATCTAATAGTGAGATTATCAGGAATGTGATGGAAAATGCTCATTCATATTTCCGAGTGAATGAAAAAACTTTATTTTGTACATCATCCAAAGAACAATTGTTGGAAAATCCAGAATTCAGCAATTCCGAGGAGATGCAGGCAATTGTTTCAGCGTTGGATGATGAGCACGTAATTACRAGATCTGTAGAAGAGCTTGGTTGTTCGACTGTGGCTATTGGCAAAGAAAATTTAGAAACTGCTCTCAGAAGATGTTCTGTAGTAATATCTCAATTTGGCGGAGACAGTTTTATGGGTCATTTGGGAATTTTGGGTCCAACTCGTTTAGATTACCGGAAGGTCCAAGGATTGGTTAATTCCTTTTCAASGCATATTCCCASTCTTATTAAATGACTACTAAAGCAAAATTAGAAAAATCAAAAAAGCCTAAGTCAAAGAAAACCCATCTGATTAAAACCAAAAAGGGTGATCTGTTGAAGTTAGAAAAACTCAGGTCTGAATTGGCAGAACAGAAACTGGCTTTTAACGCTCTTGAAGATCGTCATCTTCGTCTTAGAGCAGAATTCGATAACTATCGGAAACAGAAAGAGAAGGAAATTTTCCGTTTATTCAAGTATGGTGGGAGTGACGCAATTATAGCTCTTTTACCTGTGGTGGATGATTTGGAGCGGATGGTGAACTCCAGTAATGGAGAGGAGAGTACATCTTTGGATACCATTATGGAGGGAGTACAGCTTATTCTTGATAAGGTTTCTCGAAGGCTCCAAAAACTGGAAGTTGTTACTTTCGATTCTGTTGGTGAAAAATTTGATCCTGATCTTCATGATGCACTTATGGTGAAGGAATCTGGAGAGCATGAAGAAAATATTGTCATCGAAGAATTTGAAAAAGGGTATCGCATGAAGGACAAAGTTATCCGTCATGCGAAAGTTGTGGTTAGTAAATGAGCCGAGATTATTACGATATTCTGGGCGTTAGTAAAGATGCATCTGAAGGTGACATTAAACGATCGTATCGGAAGATGGCAATGAAATACCATCCAGATAGAAACCCGGGTGACAGCGAAGCTGAAACTAAATTTAAAGAATCCGCGGAAGCATATTCGGTCTTAAGCGATCCTCGTAAACGACAACAGTATRATCAATTTGGCCAGGCAGGAGTAGAAGGCCAGCAGAGTTACGGTGGATTTGGTGGTATATCTATGGATGATATTTTTAATCAATTTGGTCACATTTTCGGAGGCAGGAATCCTTTTGAAGATATTTTCGGTGGAGGGACATCCAGGGAATCTCATGCTAAGCGCGGCCGTGATTTGAGAGTTTCCATTCAACTTGATCTGGAAGAAATCGCAACGGGTGTGAACAAAACCATCAAAGTAAGGCGGATGGAAACTTGCAGTGAGTGTAAAAGTACAGGTGCAAAATCTGGTACTATGCCATCTCGCTGTTCAACCTGTAATGGTAATGGACAGGTGAGACAGATGTCTCGTTCATTTCTAGGTCAATTCGTAAACGTAACTCAGTGTCCTAATTGCTCAGGTTCTGGTGAGATTATTGATAATCCATGCCGTATCTGCTCGGGAGATGGGCGGGTAAGGAAAAAGGTAGAGATTAAAGTTAAAATACCTGCGGGTGTGGCAACGGGAAACTATATGACTCTTCGCGGTGAAGGAAACAAGGGAGCTCGCGGGGCCGCTCCCGGTGATATGGTCGTTTTCTTTGAGGAAAATGAACACCCTTATTTCAACAGAATTGATTCTGATGTTATGACTGAATTAGAAGTTTCCTTCGCTAAAGCTGCTTTAGGCGATTCTGCTGAAGTTCCAACACTATCTGGCAAAGCAAAACTAACTATACCTGCTGGAATTCAATCTGGACAAATATTGAGGATGAGAGGAAAAGGGCTACCTCAAGTACGTGGCAGCAGAAAGGGAGATCAACTAGTGAAAATCCAAGTTGCGACTCCTGTATCTCTCAGCAAAGATGAGAAAWATTTATTTAAGGAACTGGCCTCATTGAATGGCAAAAGTAAAGTTAAAGTAAGGAAAGTGATACGCCGGTGACACCTCAGGAGAAGCTTATGGTTCGATTTCTAATGGGAGCTTTGATTTTAGGAGTTCTTATTGGTTATGGTCGAAAAACATGGTTCAAAGACTCTATAACAATTAGTGAATCTGTTGAAATACAGAGAGCTGGAATATCTTCAGTATTAGAATCCCGAGGACAGTCTGGAACTGAAAATATAACCGGGCCGATTAATTTAAACACAGCTTCAAAAACTGAGTTGATGTCATTGCCTGGAATTGGACCAAAAACTGCTGAAAATATTATGCTCTTTCGTCAAGATCATGGTGATTTTCAATCCATCGAAGATTTGACTCAAGTAAAAAGAATTGGAATTAAAACATTGGATCGATTGCGAGAAAAAATTACTATATGAGGATTAAGGGATAATGGAAGATATTCAAGAGCGTGAAGATTTGTTAGCAGGACAAGAAGAGAAGAAATATCGTTGGTGGCTGGCTCGTGATCTTATGGAGATGGGGATTGTTTTGGCAGTTATTGCTTTTGTCATGGTGATATATATTCCCAAATCAATTTGGATAGAAGAGACTGAAATTGAAGATCAAAGTCATAGTCAAATGCAAAATATCAGCAGGATACTGGACTTTTACGAGGAGTTCACAGGAGAAAAAACAGAAGACGCAATTTGGGCAATTCAGTTAATTAATGCAGTAAGAGATTCTGTTGTGGCAGACTCTCTGTTTAGTGATCATCCCAGGATGATTAATTTAGATGACGGTGAAATTGAGGTAACTGTTCCCAAGTCTTTCATCTGGATGAAACCTGACCGTCGCCTGGGAGAAAATCCTTTGGCTAAGCATATACGATATATTACTACATTCGATACTACTTTTGGGCATCTCGGAGTTCGCAAAGATACTATCGAGGACAAAATATTCAGTGTGGTTGTAGAAGATCGTTCGGAGGATCCTGATAATTCAGCCACATGGTTCATGGACACTTCATTCATTAGGTCAGATAAACTGGCATTGTTCAAAGCTTCGCTTGATACATTCAATAGCTATTACGTGGGTATTGCAGACACGAGTAAATCTGAACATGTTGAAGTGGTACACTATTATGACCGCTTTAGGCCTGATGAATCCATTCTCAATTTTCCTCTGGGAAATGAACGCTACATAATTCGTGTAGATTCTGAAAGTGTAGTGATCAAAGTTCACGATAGGGATTACTCTGAACGAAGATATCTTCTTTTTACATTTGATCCTTACGTAAAAGATGACAGCATATCAAACGGTTATCCGAGTTGGATTCATTAATAAATGATCGCTATATCTATAAAGGATGGTCAACTTCGATTTGGAAGGTTTTCTGCTGWTGGTAARGGAGTCAAACTAGATCTTGTTAACCAAGTCACAGCATCCTCTTTAGAATTATCATCAGTTATAAGCTCTTTATCAAAAGAGATCCCTATGAAAGGAGAGGATATCTTTCTTTCCCTCGGAGAAGAATATATTCAGTGCGATATAGTGTCGATGGAATCAGGTCTTGAGCTTTCTGAAATTGAGCATTTTATAGTATGGCAAATGGAACAGAAATACGGTTCGTTATGGCCGGAGATGAAATATTTTTACCAGGAAATTCGAGAAGATGAAAAAACTATCATGGTAGCCGTAAATGTTATCCGAGAGTCAATTCATACCGAAATAAGAACAGCCATTGAGCAAGCCGMAGGGACACCTGTTTGGCTGGAGGCGGATATATTTTCACTTAGCAGAGTGTTGGATGAATTAGACGACGGTCGTAATAGAGGTGTTGCACTCTTTGAGCCTCATGACGATACCATTCGGGCACTGTTTCATGACAGAGGACAGTTAGCAGCTTTAGCAGAATTTGCCATCACAAAAGAGGACCTTCAATTAGAAACTGTAAGAGGAGATGGTGAGTTTGTAAAGAAATATATTGAAGAGTTCGAACGTTATATAAGTGATAATGAACTAGATTCGGATGTYCATCTATTCTTAGCTGGTCATTTACCACCTCATGCCGAAGAATTCGTACCAGAAAAAGCGATAGACATTATATCGCCTGTTTTACCTTTCGAGGAAGAAGATGGAGCAGGARATTTTGCCGGAGATGGTTTGTTTTCTTCTATTTTTGGTCTGTCGTTGAGGAGCATAAAACATGCCTGATCTAAATCTCTTTGGTGAAAGCGGGTTTCAAAATGTAACTAAGACTGAAACCATTCTAGATAATACCAAAAAACAGAAACATGCTGAAATGCCAGTACAATCACAAAAAGTTAAGAGAGAGCAAAAAGAAAATCCTAAAAAGTCTTTTGCGTTGGAATCTTTAATAGCATTTTTACTGGCGGTTGGGATAGGAGCTTCAGTTGTGTGGTACCTTCAGTACAGATCAGATGTGAAAACTACTATTACTGAATTATCCATTGAAGAATTTCGTAATATCGGCTCAGGCACTGAATAGAATGAGAACTTCAATTCTTGCAGGARRTTTRAAAGGTAGAAAACTGAATACAGGACTCAGTCATGATATCAGACCAACATCTTCCAGAGTTCGAGAAAGCATTTTTAACATTATTGGATCTATAAAAGATGAAAAAGTATTGGACCTATATTCTGGGGCTGGTACCCTTGGTTTTGAAGCTGCTAGTCGCGGAGCAGGTTCGGTGACATTTGTTGATAACAGCGTTGAGGCTATCGATGTAATACAAATTAATGCTCGACTCTTTCCAGAAGCAATATTAACWATTGTGAGKSGAGATGCAGAAAAATTCCTAKATCAAAGTAAAGATTACGATGTTATCCTGGCAGATCCTCCATATGGGAAAGCCAATCTTGAAGACCTTGCTCAGAAAGCCATAAAAAGACTTAAGAAAAATGGTATTATGATTATTGAATCCTCCAAGAATGAAAATTGGCAGCCAGCTGAGGCGCGGATTAAAACATACGGCGATACTCAATTGACTATTTTTAGGAACTAGTTATGCGGATTGCGATTTATCCGGGAACATTTGATCCCATCACATATGGCCATCTTGATATTATTATTCGAGCTCTCAATCTATTTGATAAATTGATTATCACGRTTGCCGAGAGCAGTATTAAAAAGCCACTTTTTGACCTAGATGAGAGAATTGAGTTAATAAAGGAAGCTACGGATGACTTAAAGAACCTGGAGGTTGAGCATACATCAGGTCTTATTGTAAACTTTGCTAAGAAGAAAGGTGCAATTGCTCTTGTGCGGGGTCTGCGCTTCGTTAGTGATTTTGAATTTGAGTTTCAGATGGCGTGGATGAACCGACATCTTGATGACAGTATAGCTACCATTTTTCTGATGCCTCACCGCCGATACTCTCATCTAAATTCAACTGTAATTAAAGATATCGCGGAATTAGGTGGGGATATTGATGTATTTGTTCCTCCAGGTGTCTCTAATCGGTTGAAGGAAAAATTCGACAAATAGTATCATCAGTATATAAATCCTCTAAATATCTCACTCCTTCTTGTTAAATTYCTAGGCTGATTTAATTATAATTTGGAATAAAATAGGTAATCGTTGGTATGCCCACTTACGAATATAGTTGTAATGAATGTCGACATCTATTCGAGTATTTTCAGATGATGACGGACGAGCCTTTAAAGATCTGTCCCGAGTGTTCTGGCAATGTAACTCGTCTGATTGGCAGTGGCGCAGGACTTATCTTCAAAGGATCGGGATTTTACATCACGGATTACAAAAAGAAGAGTGGATCTACTGACAGTTCTGATAGTAAATCTGATTCTAAGAAGAGTAAAGAAACTTCAACTGAATCTAAGACAACAAAAGTTAAGAAAGTCGACTAAGTTATTAATAGAATCTTTTATTAGGAGAAATAAGAGTAATGACATTAGCTGCAATTGATCAAGCGAAAGAACATCTGGGTAAGGTGTTGAAAGACCAACTCGATCGTATTGATCGGATGAAAATTGGAGAGAAAGAGACCAATTATTCCCAGTTAGAACCTATAATAGTMGGTATTATTGGAGGAGATGGTATCGGTCCTTTCATAGCGGATGAGGCCCTTAGAGTCTTGGAAGTGATGATGCAGGATGAGTTGGAATCTGGAAAAGTCGAGTTCCGCAACATCGAAGGGCTCACAATCGAATACCGAGCTGAGGTCGGCAAACCTATCCCAGATGACGTGCTTGAAGAGATCAAAAAGTGCCATATCACTTTAAAGGGTCCTACGACTACGCCCCGAAAAGGGGATCCGTGGCCTAATATCGAAAGCGCAAATGTGGCCATGCGAAAGGAGCTGGACCTCTTTGCCAATATTCGACCAGTATGTGTYCCTTCTGATGGGATCGACTGGATGTTCTTCCGTGAGAATACGGAAGGTGCTTACGCGTTGGGAAGTGATGGCATAGATGTAACTGACGATCTAGCACTTGATTTTATTGTTGCCACTACTCAAGGAACAGAGCGCCTTATACGTCTCGCATTTGAGTACACCAGCAAGAACGACATCAATAAGTTGACTCTGGTGACTAAGGCTAACGTGGTAAAAACAACTGATGGAAAGTTCCTGCAGATCGGCTATGAGATTGCCAAGGAATATCCCCAAGTGGAGGTGGATGATTGGTACATTGATATCATGACGGCGAAGCTTATTGACCCCAAGAGGCGTACTCAGTTCCGCGTCATGGCTCTGCCGAACCTTTATGGTGATATTCTTACCGATGAAGCGGCAGAGTTCCAAGGCGGTGTTGGTACTGCCGGAGCCGGCAACATCGGCCGGAAGTACGCCATGTTCGAAGCGATCCACGGCTCAGCTCCGCGGATGGTGGATGAAGGCCGCGCAAAGTACGCAGATCCCAGCAGCATGATCCGTGCCGGCGCCATGCTCATGCGTCACATCGGTTATAGTGATCATGCTAATAAGTTGGAAATGGCTCTTGACTTATGTGGGAATTTTGAGAAAAAGCTCGTCATGACAGGCCGGGATACCGGCGCAATAGGACGGGATTATTGTGACTATATTCTGGAAAATGTGGCTGATCCTGACTTAAAGAGCAAATGGGAATCTTACCAGTAAAGTAAACRTCTTTAGGTTACAAAATGTAAAAAATGTGGTTAGATTTCTGACCCCTTTTTATAACTGATTCTTACGGACAGATCTCAATCTTGTAATAGGCAACTTGACTGGTGCTGTATAAATTTACCTTTGCGAGTAGGACTGAAATATATGTTCGTCGATTACGCTAAAATCAAGATTATCGCCGGGAAAGGTGGTAACGGYTGCGTCAGYTTCCGGAGGGAGAAGTACATCCCCAAGGGTGGCCCTGACGGCGGRAAYGGCGGTAGAGGTGGCAGCATTATTTTCAAAGTTGATCCTCAACTGCATACACTCCAGGATGTGAAATACCATAAGCAGTATCATGCCGAAAACGGTCGCGACGGTTCCGGCGCTCGCAAGACCGGCAGGGACGGGAAAGATATTATCATCCTGGTGCCGCCGGGGACGATCTTTAAATTTAAAGGGGAGAAGCAGACCATTGCAGATTTAGTGGAAACTGGCGAGGAATTTATCTCCGCTAATGGTGGACAAGGAGGAAGAGGTAACAGCGAATTTGCCACTTCTACTCATCAGACTCCTACGAAAGCTGAACCGGGACGCCGAGGTGAAGAATTCACTTATGAAATTGAATTGAAAGTACTGGCCGATGTGGGATTGGTGGGGTTGCCGAACGCCGGCAAATCTACGCTTCTCTCCAAACTCTCATCCGCACACCCAAAAATCGCAGACTATCCGTTCACCACGCTTCATCCGCATCTCGGTATTGTAAAGTACAGCAACTACCAGTCCTTTGTAATGGCGGATATACCCGGATTAATCGAAGGTGCCAGCAAGGGGAAAGGATTAGGCATCCAATTCCTGAAACACATCGAGCGAACTTCCATTCTGGCACTGCTCATTGAGTGTACGGACGAAAATCCCGCATCCACTTTAGAAACGCTCCTTAAAGAAATGGCTGCTTTTAGTTCCGAGATGATGAATAAACCTCGATTGGTAGTTATGTCCAAGCAGGACATTTTCCAGAATGATCACGAAGAACTTCCTACGGAGCTTAGCGGTGAGAAGGTCCTTTCTATCTCTTCTATTACTGGCGAAGGATTGGATATACTAATGGCTGAGCTGGCAGAAATGATGCATGAATAATGGTGAACTGACAGCGCTTCTTAACTTACTGAAAGTGCCGAGTTTGGGACCGACCCGCATACGAACTTTGGTGCAGGCATTGGGATCACCTGAGAAAGTGTTGTCGGCATCTAAGCCGGAGCTTTGTCAGGTAGATGGGATCAACATGGCGATTGCCCGGGAAGTCAATAATTATTCGCCAAATAATTTTGCCGAAGTTCAACTCGAGAGAGCAGATGAATACGGCGTTAAGATAATATCAATCTGGGATGACGAGTTTCCGCCACTGTTGAAAAGAATCTACGATCCRCCGGTAGTGATATTTTTGAAWGGTGAATTACAGGAAGAGGATGCTGACACGGTCGCGATCGTTGGAACAAGAACTCCTACATCTTATGGAAAGCAGGTGGCGGAAGAGCTTTCCCGGGAGCTAGCAGGGGCGGGTATGACGATTGTGAGCGGATTCGCCAAAGGAATTGATACCATAGCTCATCTTGCCGCTTTGGAAGCAGGGGGACGTACCATCGCTGTTCTGGGAAATGGTCTTGATGTGGTCTATCCGGCTGAGAATCGAAGCTATCTACCGCTCTTTGATGAAAACGCTGTTTTTATCAGTGAATTTCCCTTTGGTACCAAACCTGATGCTCCCAATTTTCCACAGCGAAATCGWATTATCAGCGGACTCAGCCACGGAGTGATAGTAGTGGAAGCCGGCAGCAGTAGCGGAGCTGTCTTAACAGCCCTCGATTCTGTAGATCAGAATAGGGAGGTGTTTGCCGTTCCCGGTCGCTTAACTGATTCCAAGAGTGAAGGCTGCCTCAGGCTGATCCGTAACGGAGCCATCCCTGTGAAGGATGCTGAGCAGATTATAGCGGTTCTCAATCCCCATCTGAAAGTTCCCCGTTCTCCGATCCAGCAGAAGATACGCCTCGATCTTGAAGGTGATGAAGCTGCCGTTTACGAAATACTTTCCCGGGAACCGAAGTACATTGATGATATTTCGGCAGAGTGCGGGTTGGACTCATCCTTGCTATTGACGGTTCTATTGAGCCTTGAGTTGAAGGGGGCTGTCCGGCAGCTTTCGGGAAAGATGTTCGTCCAAAGATAAATTAAACTTTCTTTTTTCTCCTCATTTCTCCTTGAGCCCTCACTACTCTACCATTAACCATTCATCAGTTACTGCTCACTATCACCCATCTTCCATTATCCAACCTTCCCTATTCCTTGGTATAGTAACATAAAACGAGGTAAATTTCTAAACTAAAGGAGAATACTTAACAAAGAACAATTGAAAGGATGATATGAGTTTAGCCAAATTTGATATAGCTATTGTTGTTGGGGGTGCTGCTGGTCAGGGTGTTGCCACACCGGGTAATATTCTCACCAAATTGTTTGCCCGCAGAGGCCTTAATTCTTATGCCTATAATGCCTTCCAATCAATTATCAGGGGTGGGCACTGTCTTTTGACTTTTCGGGTGAGTGAACAAGAGGTGTTCACTCATGGTGACAAGTTTGATATACTCATTACCTTAAATCAAGACACCATGAATCGGCACCTGAAGCATATGAGACCCGGAACCTGGGTGATCTACAACAGCGATTCTATTACTCCAGGTGAAGCGGATGACGGTGTTCATTTCTGTAAGATGCCGGTGAAGGAATTATCTAACAATAATCGCAACAAGCTGATTCAGAATACCGCAGCCATCGCTGCTGTTCTCGGAATTATGAATCTTGAGTTGGAGGCTTTTGAAGAAATTGTGAAGGCGCAATTCAAGAGAAAGGGTCAGGAGGTTGTGGATGCCAATCTGGGTGTTGCTCGGGCTGCCTATCAACATGCCCAAGACAACTATCCTTCTTTTGAAGCAGAGGTTCCATTTGGTGCCAAGCCTCTCGGTATCTGGAATGGAAATACAGCCATAGCTATTGGAGCTGCTGCAGCGGGAGTGAAGTTTTACTGTGCTTACCCCATGAGTCCTTCTACAGGTATTCTTCACTGGATAGCTCAAAACGCCCGGGAGTTGGGGATCATGGTACGTCAGGTTGAAGACGAGATAGGTGTGATCACCATGGCTATAGGAGCTGCCCATGCGGGATGCCGTACAATGTGCGCTACTTCAGGTGGTGGGTTTGCTCTAATGACCGAAGGGGTGGGCGCTGCCGGAATGATGGAAATTCCGCTTGTCATTGTAGATGTTCAACGTAGCGGACCGTCAACTGGGGTCCCAACAAAGACGGAACAAGGAGACTTATGGCAGGTACTGGGCGCCAGCCAGGGTGATTTCCCCCGCTTTATCGTTGCACCTCGTGATGCAGTCGATAGTTTCAATACTATACCAATGTTGTTCAATCTCGTGGACAAATACCAGTGTCCAAGTATCGTTCTTTCAGACCAGCTAATAGCTGAGGGAAACTTTACTTTTGATCCTGATGAGATTGATATGCATCCAAATATTGACCGTGGCGAGCTAATTACGGAACCTTCCGAAACTAATGGATACATGCGTTACAAGATCACGGAAAGTGGTATTTCACCTCGGGCATTACCCGGTCTCGAGGGACGTATACATGTAGTTTCTACTGACGAACATCAGGAAGATGGTGTGTTGATCAGCGATGAATATACTCATCCACACAAACGACAGGCCATGATGGAAAAGCGTCAGCGGAAGATGATTGGTGTGGAAAAGGAAATAGAGCCACCTAAGTTAGAAGGACCCGAAGATTCAAATGTGACACTTATAGGTTGGGGTTCAACCTACGGAGTGATTCATGAAGCTATCGAACAGCTTAGCGATGAGGGAATCACTGCCAATCATTTGCACATCAAGTGGATCGTTCCCTTCCATGGCGAAGTGGTTTCTGATATCCTCTCCCGTTGTAATAAAACAATAATAGTGGAAAATAACTATTCTGGATTGTTTCACCGATATATGCGCAGTGAGACTGGCCTAACTGTTGATAGCCATATTCGCAAGTACGATGGGGAACCGTTCATGCCTCATCATATAGTAGATGGTGTGAAGGAAATCTTGGAGAAGGAAACGGAGACGTWTGTTCCCGTTCATGAAATCATTGTATAGGGAGGAAGATCGATGACTGAAATTGCCGTAAAATTGAAGAAAGAGACTAATGGCAAAGCATCTGTAAAGCTATCACCAAAAGACTACAAGGGTAAGGTTGATCCTGATTGGTGTCCTGGCTGCGGTGACTTTGGACTTCTGAACGCTGTTCAGAAAGCATGCTCTGAGCTTGCGATTTTGCCAAGTGAGATGCTTGTAGTAAGCGGTATTGGATGTTCCTCCAATTTCCCGGGATACTTCAATGCCTACGGTATGCATACCCTTCATGGAAGAACGCTGCCAGTTGCTACAGGAGCGAAGTTGGCGAACCACGAACTGACGGTGATTGCCGTCGGAGGTGATGGTGATGGGTATGGTATCGGTGGCAATCACTTCCTCCACACAGCCCGCCGAAATGTCAATATTACCTATTTAGTAATGAATAACCAGATTTATGGACTAACGACTGGACAGGTATCTCCTACGAGTAGTATCGGATTTAAGACCAAGAGCACTCCCCATGGGAACATAATACCTCCCATAAATCCTATCACTCTCGCCATTATGGCGGGGGCGACCTTCGTTGCCCGAGGATTTACCAGCGATGGTAAAAACCTTGTGGAACTAATCAAACAGGCGATCCTGCACAAGGGTTTCGCCCTGATTGATGTCTTCAGTCCTTGCGTTACTTACAATAAAGTGAACACTCACGAGTTTTTCAAGCAGCGTACTGTTTACCTGGAAGATGAAGATCATGACCCCACAGACTGGAAGGCGGCTTGTGAGAAAGCGATGGTTTGGGATGATGAAATCTACATTGGACTTTTTCTGCAAAACCGTGAAAGGAAATCGCTTGAGGACTTAGAGCCTGTTTTGGAAGAAGGGGGACCGCTGGCATTTCGACCCYTGGGGTTGAACGAGGATCAAGCCGCAAGCGTTTTGAAGAATATGATGTGAGACTCCTGATATGCAGCATGTTAAACGTCGAGTAATTAATCAGTGTTAATCTTATTAGATTRCAGAAATTAGCTGGAAATCAAAGGTATGGATAGAAAAAAGTCATGAACCGTTGGAGTGAGGTTTATCAACTTATCCAGAAAGCTGATRAGTTTCTGCTGAGCACTCACGTGAATCCTGACGGAGACGGTCTGGGCTCAGAAGCAGCACTTTATTACTCGCTGAAAAAGCAGGGGAAAGACTGCCGGATTCTGAACCCTTCAGGCTTGAATGAAGAGTATCAGCAAATTTTCGATTTCACCAAGTTTGAAGAGTATGACCGGGCTGCACACAGAGATTGGTTGGTCGGTGTGGATTTGGCAATAATCTTTGATATCGGTGATTACAACCGCTTGAATGAGATTGGAGAAGATCTCAAAGATCTCAATGTGACAACACTCAGTATTGACCACCACCCTCATCGTAATCCAAACTGGTTTATGCATACATTACACGATCTATCTGCCAGCGCCACGGGTTATCTCGTCTATGATTATTTATGTTATGCAGCTGATCAAGCTGGAGAAGAATTGACTCTAGGACGAGAGGAAGCAGAAGGTCTTTATGTAGCTCTCATGACGGATACAGGTTCTTTTCGTTACAGCAACACTACCCCGGAAGCTCATGAAATGGCAAGTGAACTTATCCGACAGGGTGTGGAGCCTTATGAGCTTTATGCTGCTATTTATGAGTCGAGTCCTGTTGAACGGCTGAGACTTCTTGGTGCGGCATTGGAGTCTATAAGGATTGCTGCAGATGGTGCATTGGCATGGTTCACTGTAACTCGAGATATGATGTGGAGAACCGGAGGAAAGTCGGAGCATATCGGCGGGTTTACTGATATGGTACGATCTGTAAAAGGTGCAGAAGTAGCACTTATGATAAATGAGCAAGGTGATGATCGTTGTAGGATTAATTTTCGTTCTAAAGGAAAGATCAAGATAAACTCTCTTGCCCGGAAACTGGGTGGAGGTGGTCATGAATTTGCAGCAGGTGCTACAGTCCGCATGTCACTCGATGAAGCTATCAGTAAAATTGTTCCTATGGCTGAAGCTGAGATTGAAACTCAAATCGCTAAAATGAAATGAAGATAATTATTGCAAAGGATGCAGGCTACTGTTTCGGCGTTAGGGATGCTGTAAATCTTGCCTATGACAGCACAAAAAAACACGGTGATGTTTACATGTTAGGAACTATCGTACATAACGAACGGGTAGTACAGGATTTATCTGATGCAGGTACAAAGGTGGTAAAAAAGTTATCGGAAGTTCCAGAAGACTCACCCATTTTGTTTCGGGCTCATGGGACTGCCAATACAGTTTGGGATGAAGCGAAGGATCAGAATATGAATATTATTGATGCCACCTGTCCACTGGTTCGTGAGATCCACGATGAAGTACGAAAGCTGGCTGAGGAGAATCGACCTGTTATTGTCATCGGAGATCACGGTCACGATGAAGTTGTGGGTATCGCTAGTCAGGTGGATAATGTAATTGTGGTCTCGACTCCAAAGGAGGCGGAAGGGCTCAGGAAAATGAAGAGGGCAGGCGTTGTGAGCCAATCCACTCAGACTATCGAAAATGTTCAGGCTATCATCAATGTTCTAATGACAAAAGTATATGACCTGCGATTTGTAAATACAATTTGTTTCCCGACGAAACGGAACCAGGCTCAGATTAAAGAATTGGCAAATAAGTGCGATGTGATGATAATTATCGGTTCTTTCACTAGCGCAAACTCGAAACGACTCGAGCAATTGTCAAAAAGAATCAACTCCAATACTCATCAAGTTAATTCTACAGGTGAACTAAAAGAAGAGTGGTTTGTTAATACCGATACTGTGGGGATCTCTGCCGGAGCATCCACTCCGGATTATTTGATCGAGGAGGTTCGGGAGAGAATCGAATCATTCTCGGAAAAACTTCAGGAGGTTTAAAAATATGGAAAAAGGGTCAATTGAATTAAAAGTCGGTTTAGCAGAGATGTTAAAGGGTGGCGTTATAATGGATGTCACCACTGCAGAGCAGGCTGTAATTGCTGAAGAGGCAGGAGCTGAGGCTGTTATGGCACTGGAAAGAATTCCTGCGGATATTCGTGAAGATGGAGGCATCGCCCGCATGTCTCAGCCGGCAATGATCAAGGAAATCCAGGGAAAAGTCTCCATTCCAGTGATGGCAAAGTGCCGTATAGGTCATTTCGCAGAAGCACAAATTCTGGAGGCCCTTGGTGTTGATTTTATTGATGAGAGCGAAGTATTGACACCGGCAGACGATACCAATCACATTAATAAGCATGCCTTTAAGGTACCTTTTGTCTGTGGTTGTCGTAATCTGGGAGAAGCCCTCCGAAGAATAGGTGAAGGAGCTGCCATGATTCGTACCAAAGGAGAAGCCGGCAGTGGCAATATTGTGGAAGCAGTTCGCCATATGAGGATGGTACAAAGCCAGATCAAAGAATTGACTTTGCTGGATGAGGAAGAGTTAATGGCAAAGTCAAAGGATTTGGGAGCACCTTATTCACTGGTGAAACAGGTAGCTAAGCTGGGTAAGCTACCCGTGCCGAATTTTGCAGCCGGCGGTATTGCTACTCCGGCTGATGCGTCTCTAATGATGCAGCTCGGAGCAGAAAGTGTCTTCGTTGGTTCCGGGATTTTCAAGTCTGAAGATCCTGCTGTGAGAGCCAAAGCGATCGTAGGTGCTGTTACATATTTTGATGATCCAAAGAAATTGGCAGAAATTTCCTATGGTCTAAAAGAAGCGATGAAAGGTCTGGATATGTCAGAAATTCCTGCAGATCAGCGGATGCAGGAGCGTGGTTGGTAATGACTGTCGGTATTCTTAGCCTGCAAGGTGCATATGCTCTTCACGGGGAAATCCTGAGATCTATGGATGTGTCTCTGCAATATGTTCGATACCCAAAAGATCTTGAAAATTGTGATTCCTTAATCATTCCTGGCGGTGAATCAACGACAATATCGAAGCTTCTGGACGAGAGTGGTCTTCGTCAGGCAGTGTTGGACTTTGCTAAACAGAGATCAATACTAGGGACCTGCGCCGGTATGATTCTCATGGCGAAAGATGCTGATGATGACAAGGTAAATCCTTTGAGACTTATTGATATGAAAGTGTCAAGAAACGCCTATGGTCGCCAAGTTGATTCTTTCACAACCAACTTAGAGATGAGTTTAAATGGTTCAACGGTTTCTACTAAGGGAGTATTTATTCGAGCTCCACGAATTATTTCTTTTGGTCAAGACTTAGAGATATTAGCCAAAGTAAATGATGAGCCGGTGTTGGTAAAACAGGGTCTGCACATGGCAAGTTCATTCCATCCCGAACTGTCAGGTAATAATAATGTTCACCGATATTTTCTCAGTTTGAATAGAAAACCTGTCTCGACTTAAGAAGCAATGATCAAACTGAACAAAATAGAATCGCCAGCCGACCTTAGAAATCTTTCCACCGAAGAACTTCAGGAGATCTGCAAGGAGCTCCGGACCTATATCATGGAAGTAGTTGAGGAAAAAGGCGGCCATTTTGCTTCTCCCTTGGGAGTTGTTGAATTGACGGTAGCGCTGCATAAGGTGTTCGACACACCGGAAGATAAGCTGATTTGGGATGTTGGGCATCAGGCTTATGCTCATAAGATTTTAACCGGCCGACGAGATTCATTTACCACTTTGCGTCAGGATGGAGGTATCAGCGGATTTCTTCGCCGGGAAGAGAGTGAGTATGACGTCTTTGGTGCCGGTCATGCAAGTACTTCCATCTCTGCCGGAGTGGGGATTGCAAAAGGGAGAAAATTGTCTGGTGGTACAGAACGGATTATTTCTATTATCGGTGATGGTGCCATGACTGGCGGATTGGCTTTCGAAGGATTGAACAATGCTGCACAGATTGATGGGCAGTTTCTCATTGTACTTAACGACAATCAAATGTCCATCTCTCCGACGGTGGGTGCACTCTCCCATTATCTGACGAAGTTGGTGACTAAACCACTGTACAACCGAGTCCGTGACGAAATCTGGAGACTTACTGGAAAACTGCCCAAGGTTTCCGGGGCAGTCCGGCGGTTACTACACACACTTCAGGAAGGGTTAAAGAGCTTCCTGGTTCCCGGAATCATCTTCGAAGAACTGGGTCTGCGTTATTTGGGTCCGATTGATGGAAACAACATGGATGAACTATTAGAAACACTGGAGAATCTGAAAGATTTACCACATCCAGCGGTGCTTCATGTTCTGACGAAAAAAGGTGCCGGTCATGAAGAAGCTGAGGAAGATTCTTTGAAGTGGTACAGCGTTAGCGGGAAACCTTCTGACAATGGTCAAGAACAACCCGTCACTTTGGGCTACAGTAAGGTCTTCGGTAAAATTGCCTGTGAAATGGCGGAAGCTGATGAGAAAGTCTGCACGGTTGTGGCGGCAATGAGAGAGGGTACCGGTCTTGTATCGTTTCATGACGAATACCCTGACCGGTTTTTCGATACCGGTATTGCAGAGGGACACGCGGTAACTTTCGCCGCCGGGCTTTCGGTTTCAGGAATGAAACCTATTGTAGCAATCTACTCTACTTTTCTACAGCGGAGTTACGACATGATCATACATGATGTTGCGCTCCAGAATCTTCCCGTCATTTTTGCCTTGGACCGTGCCGGTGTTGTAGGACCTGATGGTCCCACACATCACGGTGTTTTTGACCTAGCATTCTTGAGTACAATTCCAGGTTTCGTTATTGCTGCACCAAAGAATGGAAATGAACTGCGTAACCTTCTCTTTTCAGCACTGGATAAGTTTGATCGACCTTTTGCAGTCCGCTATCCTAAAGCATCGAGCTTAGAATTTGATGAAAATGGACAGCCTGAAATATTGGAAATTGGCAGTTGGGAGGTATTGCAACCGGGGGAAAAGCTGGCGGTCTTAGCAGTTGGAAGTATGGTTGATGAAGCTGTAAGCGCAATGTCTCATTTAGAGAGTCGATATCAACCCCAAATAGTTAATGCTCGCTTCATAAAACCTCTCGATGAAAAGTTACTGCGTCAAATTATGATTGAGTTTGATGCAATCCTCACAATAGAGGAAGGGTCTTTAAATGGCGGCTTCGGTTCAGCTGTACTATCCTGGCTGAATGAACATGGCTACAATGGCCAATTCCAGAAAATGGGAATCCCTGATGAATTTATCCAGCACGGCAGCAGAGAAACACTTCTAAGCCAAATCCAGCTTTCTTCCGAAGGAATAGCTAATCGTATAAAAGGAATTCTTAGCGATTTTGAAATAAAGGTAAAACTGTAGCTGATCTGCTAGCCTCCTCTGGTAGTTATATTATTGGTGAGTTTTATAGGAAATAACTTGGACTCTAAAAATAAACCGACCGCCGATTACGAAAAGAAAACTCAACAGTGGCTGGAAGAAGTTTCTAGCTCAGCCAAACGCGATTACAACTTCGATACTGTAAGCGGAAGCTCGGTAGAGCCACTCTACTATCCTGAAGATTCCGATGATGAATATTTAGAGAAACTTGGTTTTCCTGGGCAATATCCTTACACCCGCGGGATTCACGCCAATATGTATCGTGGAAAGCTGTGGACCATGCGGCAGTTTTCGGGATTCGGTACACCAAAAGAGACAAACGCTCGATATCATTATTTGTTAAAACAAGGACAGACAGGACTCTCAGTTGCCTTTGACATGCCCACACTCATGGGATATGATACGGATCATGAATTCTCTCGAGGCGAGGTGGGTAAGTGCGGTGTGAACGTTCAAAGTCTGAGTGATATGCAGAGTCTGTTCAATGGTATTGATCTTGGAGTTGTGAGTGTTTCGCAGACGATAAACGGTCCTGCCATTATCTTACTCGCTTACTACGTAGCGGCTGCGGAAGAGCAAGGAGTTGATCGAATCGATCTTAGGGGAACACTTCAAAACGATATCCTGAAGGAGTTCATCGCCCAGAAGGAATGGATTTTCCCGCCAAAGCCGTCTATGCGGATTATCACCGATATTATTGAATTTTGTACCAGCGAATTGCCTCAGTTCAACACTATTTCCATCAGCGGTTACCATATTCGGGAGGCTGGTTCAACAGCAGCACAGGAACTCGCTTTCACACTTTTGGACGGCTTTTGTTATGTGGAACATGCCATAGAGCGCGGGATCGACGTGGATGAGTTTTCTCCCCGTCTTTCATTCTTTTTTAACTCCCATCTTGATTTCTTCGAGGAGGTAGCAAAGTATCGGGCAGCGCGCCGAATCTGGTCTCGCCACATGAAAGAAAAATATAGTGCCAAATCTGAACGATCTTGGAAATTGAGGTTTCACACACAGACAGCCGGCGCTACTCTTACGGCTCAGCAGCCCGAGATCAATATCGCCAGGACTGCATTCCAGGCATTGGCCGCAGTAATGGGTGGAACCCAATCGCTGCATACGAATTCAATGGACGAAACGTTGGCTCTCCCATCGGAAAAAGCCGCAGAAATCGCGCTGCGGACTCAGCAGTTAATTGCATACGAAACAGGTATCGCAAATGTAACTGACCCCCTGGGAGGATCCTGGTATGTGGAGTCATTGACCGATCAATTAGAGGAAGAAGCAGAAGCGTATTTCCAAAAAGTGGACGAGATGGGAGGCGTCATTGCTGCTATTGAAGATGGATTTTTTCAAAGAGAGATTGCACGATCCGCTTTTGAATACGAAAAGAAAATAAATGATAAAAGTCGAATTGTTGTCGGAGTCAATGACTTCATAAAGGAAGACGAGGAAATTGAGATTCCCATTTTAAAGATTGGCAAGGAAGCCGAGGAAGATCAAAATGCGAAATTGAAGGCTCTCCGCAATACTAGAGACCCTCAATCAGTGAAGTTAGCTCTTGATAATGTGAGAAAAGTTGCCTCTTCAGAACAGAATCTCATGCCACCTCTAATTAAGGCAGCCCATGCCGGAGCTACGTTAGGCGAAATAGTAATTGAGATGAAAAAAGTTTTTGGAGAATGGAACGAAACTCCCGCTTTCTAACGGATTGAATTAACGGAGGAGATGTCATGAACAAGAAGTTTAGCATTGTTATAGGTGCCATCGCTATGATTATTGTGGTTTGGACACTGACAGGATTTTCTGAGTATGAACTGTCTTATGTGACTGTAAAGGATCTGAAAGAGGAGAACATCCATAAACCCGGTAAACGAGTAAAAATGGGTGGCACCATCGTAGACGGAAGTCGTCAGGAGATCGCTGAAGGGTGGCGCTTTGAACTGGCTCAGGATGAACTAACCATACCGGTGCTTTACTCTGAGCTGACAGTTCCGGATATGTTCCACAACAAGCGAGTGGAAGTTATAGTAGAAGGTATATATGAACAGGGGGAGTTTCATGCGGACAATCTGATGACCAAGTGTGCTTCCCGATATGAAGGGAAGATAGAAGAGGATATTTAATTGGTGGAGTAGTAACTGGTGAGAAGTAGTTAGAAACCAGTTACCAATCACAAATCTCCAATAACCAATAACGAAACCATGGCAATTTACGGCGCTACAATATTAAATCTGGCTTTTGGGCTAGCAATTCTAACTCAAATAGTACTGTTTATTCATGTACGGTGGCGGGATGACCGCCTGTATCTTGTTGGACAGAGGTTGGCACTTGGTGTTTCAACGTTGGTGACTTTGGCGACGGTAACTCTTATAGCTCTTCTGGTAAAAGGTGCATTCGAAGTGGATTACGTTGCTCACTACACCAGCAAGGGAACTCCTCTTCTATATAAGTTCGCGGCTCTCTGGGCCGGGCAGTCCGGATCGCTTCTTTTCTGGCTGTTAATACTTTCCCTTTATTCTGCAGTGGTCATCTTCCAGAATCAGCGAAAACGATCAGATATAATGCCCCATGTTATTGCTGTCTTAATTGGTGTCCAGCTTTTCTTTCTATTCATGGTGAATTATTCCACGAACCCCTTTAATCCAGTGAATGCAGATTTTATCCCTTCTGACGGTCTCGGGTTAAATCCGCTTCTGCAAAATGTTACTATGGCGATACATCCGCCGACACTATATATGGGTTACGTGGGCTTTACTGTTCCATTTGCATTTGCCATTGCCGCGCTGGTGGTTCGTAGAGTAGATACTGTCTGGGTGCGTGGAATTCGTCGTTGGGCGTTGTGGGCGTGGCTATGGCAAAGTGCCGGTATCATGCTGGGGGGATGGTGGGCTTACAACGAACTGGGCTGGGGAGGTTACTGGGCGTGGGATCCGGTGGAAAATGCTTCCTTTATGCCGTGGCTGACAGGAACTGCTTTTGTCCACAGTATTATCATCCAGGAAAAGAAGGATATGCTCAAGATGTGGAATATGATATTGATTATCATCACGTTTATATTGTGCATCTTTGGAACATACATTACTCGGAGTGGTGCTGTCTCTTCTGTCCACGCCTTTACTGCGGATAAATTCGGGCAAATGTTTCTTGCCTTCGTTCTTGTGATTATAGCCATCAGCGCCTATCTCGTTATCAGCCGTAGGCAAGTACTAAAGTCAACCAAACGGATGGAGTCTATGGTTTCCAGAGAGAGCGGATTTCTTTTCAACAATGTTATTTTCGTCAGTCTCTGCTTCGCCGTGCTTTGGGGAACTCTTTTTCCGCTCATATCTCTGAAACTCATGGGCAGGGAGATCAGCGTCAGCATCCCGTTTTACAATCAGATCGCTATCCCGGTTGGATTGTTGCTGCTCACTCTGGCCGGTGTAGGACCTCTACTCGCATGGCGGAGAACATCCAAGGAAAGTCTCATACGGAATTTTTCTATACCACTGGTGACCGGATTGACTGCAGTTACGGTATTTTACGTTATGGGAATAAGATCCATATATCCGCTGATGACGTTAGGACTAAGCTTCTTTGTTCTGGGGACTATCAGCATGGAGTTTTACCGGGGTATCCGCAGTCGTACGAGGAGATTTAAGGAAAGTCCGTTTACTGCTCTGGTTACAATGATTTCCAGAAACCGTTCCCGGTACGGCGGTTATATTGTTCACTTGGGGATTGTGTTTATGTTCATCGGTTTTGTAGGCAAAGCTTTCGATTCGGAAGTTGAAGCCACAATGTCTAGGGGGGAACATAGGGAACTGGCCGGCTATAAGTTTACTCTTCAGGAAGTAGTGGAAAAAGAGCGTCCCAACCATAATGCACTCGTTGCTGTATTGACTGTTGAAAAAGATAACAAAATCGTGGAAACTCTCAATCCTGAGTTCAGGATATATTTCCCTGGAACGAAACAAGAACAACAGCATAGTGAGCTTGATCTTAAGACTGGCATTATGGCTGACATTTACACAGTTTTCAGCGGTGCTGATCACTCACGGGGGTTTTATSTCATCAAAATTATGATCAATCCTTTGGTATGGTGGGTCTGGTTTGGGGGATATTTCCTAGTGGCAGGTACGATCATTGCTATTCTGCCAAGAAAGAAAAAGGTATAACATGTTTGCAGAAATTATGGTTTTATTGACCTTCGTTTTTCTCGTGATATTTATCGTTCAGCCCCTTTTCGCTCCACAAGCAGCATTTCAAACTGATTCTGAGAATGATAAAATACAAACTCTCCAACTTCGGAAGGAAATACTCTATCGACAGATTAAGGAAGCAGAAATGGAGCATGACATGGGAAATCTATCTGATGAAGACTATAAAAGGACAAGGCAGCAACTAAAGGAAGAAGCGTCTCAGATTATAGATCTGTTAGAGAAGATTGGAAAAAAGTAAAATTCCCTACTCATACAGGTTAATAATAACTCCATGCTTGAAATTCAAAATGTAAGCAAATCCTTCTTCATGCGTCCGGTGCTGAAGAATGTTTCTCTGAAGGTTGAAGATGGCGACTCGGTTGGCATCGCCGGTGCCAATGGGGCAGGAAAGACCACGCTGTTGAGAACATTAGCTCGGATATCAGCATGTGATTCCGGGGATATTCTTTTAGACGGAGAATCCTTATTAAAAGGTAAACCCAATGTAAGGGCAGGTGTACTGTTTATCAGTCATCATCCCAATCTCTATCCCGTTCTAACCGGGGAAGAAAATCTGCTGCTTACTGCCAGGCTTTATGGCCAGACTAAATCTGCAGGTGAAATTTCATCTGCGCTGGAAGAAGTCGGCTTGAGCCGATTTAGGTGGGATCCCATCCGGAATTATTCTCGGGGGATGCTGCAGAGACTAGGACTTGCCAAGACTCTAATTGTACCGTGGAAATTGCTCCTTCTCGATGAACCKACTACCGGACTAGACGAAGATGGCAGTCGACTTATAGAGCAATTTCTTCTTCGATGGCGRAAAGAGGGTCGAAGCATGATAATCGTCTCCCACGATATTGGCTGGCTGGAGACATATTGTAACGTTATTTACTCCCTGAGTGGCGGGGTGTTGAAAAATTATAATGAATCCGAAGGTTAAGCTGTGTTTACTGCCTTACTGAAAAAGGATCTTCTTATTGAACTCCGGAGCAAGGAGATTGTTATTTCCATGGCTGCTTTTGGAGTTTCTGTGATCTTATTGTATTCATTCTCATTTAATGAATCTCCCCGAACATTTTCTATTTTTGCCTCTGGATTGATCTGGATGGTATTTCTATTTATCTCCGTTTTAGGATTGCATCGGTCGTTCTCTCTTGAAAAAGAGTTTGATGCCATTGGGCTCATTTTATCTGCACCGGTTGACAGATCGCTTATTTTTCTCAGCAAATGGGTCAGCGGATTCCTTTTTCTCTTGATCGCACAAATTATCATCGTCCCTCTTTTCTGGCTKTTTCTGGATCTCGATATTCCGGARCAGATWGGATTATGGCTWCTCATCTTTATCATGACGGACTTGGGAATTGCCGCCATTGGGAGTCTTGTTGCAGGAATCACCCTTCGGGCCCGGATGAGTGAAGTGTTACTGCCTATTCTACTTTTTCCGCTGGTATCTCCCTTATTGATTGCTGCTGTGAAATCAACTGATGCAATTTTAATGGGATTACCCTTTGAAGAGTGGAAGATTTGGGCTGCAATCATTTTCACTTTTGTCATTGCGTTTTCCGTTACAGGCGTCTTAATCTTCGAATACGTAAGTGAGGAATAGTGAAATCATTTAATTCAAAGCGTATCCCTAAAATTATGGCAGTGGCAGTACTCATCATGTTTATAGTGGGACTCAAGATTGTCGTGGATTATTCTCTTATTGTTGATAAAGAGGCGGGATATTTATGGGCTCAGAAGATATTTTATTACCACGTTCCCTCTGCGTGGACGGCTTTTCTGGCTTATTTTATCGTGATGATAGCTGCTATCCAGTTTCTACGCACACGTGATAGAAAGTGGGATCAGATCTCTCTCGCTTCGGCTGAGATAGGCACGCTATTCTGTCTTCTGGTATTGATTACGGGTCCTATTTGGGCTCAAGCTGCCTGGGGAAAGCCGTGGACTTGGGAACCGCGAYTGCTKACYACCCTYATTCTGTTTYTGTTGTAYGTRGGATATTTTATGTTACGGCAGTTTGGGGGGCACTACGAAAGGGTGGCAAGAAATTCCGCAGTTCTCGGGATTATAGCGTTTCTGGAYGTTCCCATYGTCTATCTCTCCCTGAAATTTTGGAGTGCAGAAGCTCAAGCCCATCCGCAATCGGTTATGAGCGAGCAATCATCGTTGGTATTAAATGTGTTCTTTTTCAACTTAGCAACATTCACACTACTGTTTATCTATATGCTGTGGTACCGAGTACATGTCTTGAGTCTTAAACAAAAACAAATAAAAATGACTTATGGATTATAAACACCTTGGTTATTTTGTGGCAGTCTGTATCATTGTTTTTGGATCGGTGATCTGTTGGTGGCTGAAGATATTTTTGACCGAACGAAAAATACTAAAACGACTTAGTCTACTWGAGGAAGAAAAGTGAGCAAGAAAATAGTCCATGTAGTTGGCACCGGAACTATCGGTGAACCTCTCATAGGTCTGTTCAGCGATTACAGGAAGCAGCTGGGTATAGACGAGGTAACCTTTCATAAAAATTCACCTCTTTCATACGAGCGGGCGAAAGTAAAAGACCTGCTTTCCAGAGGTGCCCGGTTGGCAGTTTATAAAGATAAATGGGAAGGTTTTAAAGAAATTGGTATTGAGCCTGAGTTAGAAGCGGAAGAGGCTATCAGCAGAGCCGATGTGGTTATTGACTGTACCCCAAAGGGATTCGGCCATAAAAATAAACATAAGTATTACGAGAAGTTTGCCAATAAGGTGAAAGGTTTTATAGCACAGGGAAGTGAACATGGCTTCGGGTTGAAATATGCCAGAGGTATCAACGACGAAGCGTTGCAGARGARTGATAATCAATATGTGCAGATAGTTTCGTGTAATACCCACAATATTGCCTCTCTGACGAATACTTTGGCTTTCCACGATGGTGAGAATACTCTGAATTATGGCAGGTTCAACTGTATCCGACGTGCTTCTGATATCAGCCAGACGACCTCATTTATTCCATCACCAGTGGTGGGCGTACACGAGTCCAAAGAATTTGGTACACACCATGCCCGGGATGCTTTTCAGCTTTTCCAGACAATTAACCGGGAACCGAATCTGTTCTCATCAGCGATCAAGATCAACTCACAGTACATGCATATCATCTGGTTTAACCTGAAATTGACTGAAAAGATTACCTTGMAGRARGTTTTARACCGKTTGGAAGCSAACMCYCTCATTGCCCTWACGGAGAAGAAAGAAAGCAACACTATATTTTCCTTTGGCAGAGATCATGGCCACTATGGGCGGATATTAAACCAGACGGTGGTTTCCGTACCGACTCTGGCAGTTCACAACGATCGCGAAATTATAGGCTTCTGCTTTACACCTCAGGATGGTAATTCACTACTAAGTACCATTGCAGCCACTAGTTTCTACCTTCACCCGGATAGCTATCAGGATAAAATCCAATGTCTAAAGCACATCTTTTTCGATGAAGTGTGATTATAAATTGTGAGTGAGAAGAATTCTTATCTTAAAATGAAAGTATCTCGTATAAATTCACTTTTTTTCCAGGATTCTCTCTTAATTTGGACATCATGCTTGCTATTGAATTTACTACATAAGCACTTCCTGGGCCCCCGTAATACGGCAGTCCTCCGGTAATGGTTAGGTCTCTGTTATCCCCATCTGGAATACCAATCTCTTTCCTTGCGATCTGTACCGCACTTGGAAAGCAAGAATATAAATCAAAAAAGGAAATATCTGCTTGAGAGCAATTTGCTGCATTAAAGATAGCTTGAGAACATTTTTTAATTGCAGGAGAGGAATGTAAGTTTAATCTGTCAGTAACATTCCAGATATCATTCAAACAACCTCCGCCATGCATAAAAATCCACTTGGATTCAGGTATGCCTAATTCTCTGGCCTTTTTGGCCGAAGTAATTACTAAAGCAGCCGATTGGTTCACTGAACACGGCTATGTGAACGGCGACCGGCAGCCGGTCAGGAGCAACACAAGCTGAAGATGGTGGCCCAAGAGAAACATACACCCGTCGAACAGGCGGCAGGCCAGGCAGTGCGGCGGTCCCAGGATTATTTCCGCCGGACTCAGTCTAGTAACGGGTAAGAGATAAAGGAGAACAACATGTCTCGATATTATGAAATGTCTATGGAGATCAGCGAGATTCCAGAAACTGATAGAGATCCGATCAAGGAGCGTATTCTGGAGGCTATTGCTGCCTT
>NVVH01000066.1 GCA_002402135.1 Fidelibacterota bacterium
CAGTAAGGTAGGCGACGTACCACGAGCCGGAGACAATCGTCCCGACTTTGAGCCCGACGTACTGGTTGATGACCGCGAACAGGATGCCGATGACCAGCCCCAGCAGGATCTGGTCCCATTTCCAGGTCGTCGAACCAAAGCCTTCGGTGCGCGTCTTCTCCTCGAGATACTCCTCCAGCACCTCGGTGTTGAAGTTGGAGTACATCTCAGGGTCAAAGTAATCGAGCGTCCCTTCTTCGATAGCGCGCAGCCCTTCGGGGGTCGGCGGCTGCCGATACGGGGAAGTCCTTACCTTGGCCATGCGGGAACGGCTCCGCACGCGGTGCCGCGGTTAAACCGGTTTGGGGGCGGGCTCGACCAGTTCCAGYAGCACCCCCCCAGTGTCGCGCGGGTGGAAGAACGCTACCCGTGAGCCTTCGGCACCATCGCGCGCACTGCCRCCCAGCGGCTTGAGGTTAGCATCAGCGCAGCGCGCCAGCGCCGTCGCAAGGTCGTCGACCTCGAGGGCGATGTGGTGCAATCCGGGCCCCTGCCGTTCTAGGAAGCGGCCGACGGGCGTATCGCCAGCGAGCGGCTCGAGCAGCTCTACCTCACTCCCACCGGCTGCTAGGTGCGCGGTGCGCACTCCCTCGGATGGAACGTCCTCGGTATGCCGCAGCTCGAGGCCCAGAGCTTTCCACAGCGGCAGCGCCGCGTCAATGGATTCGACCGCTACCGCCACATGCCGTAGCCGCGTTTCTTCGCCCACGCGGCGCGAAGGTCGCGGCTAAATAGGTGTTTGCCGCATCCACTGGCGTGCTCAGGACTAGATATTTTCAGCGGGGCTTGAATATTTCAAACACACGTRGCTAAATTATGGGGTCGCGAAACTACTCCCCCAGCTTCAACCTTATCCTGATTTTATCGATGATATTTTCCGGGTTTTACTACTTGCCTCATAATGCTGAAGCACAAGGTACCCCAGAGTACAATGATGTTAGCAATGGTCTACCCACGCAAGGCCTTTGGGTTTCCAAGGTCCGGTTTCATGATATTGACGAAGATGGGATTGATGAGGCTTTCTTTTTCGGCCCGCGCAAGGGACAGGGGGACCGTTCTCTCCACGTAATGCAATGGGATGGCAACACGTGGTCGAATGTTTCATACACGTTTGGAACGGAAGTGATTAACCATCACTCTTATGGTGGATTTGATTTTGGCGACCTTGACAATGACGGTAACGTGGATGTGGTGGCTGGTAGCCATGGCAAATATAACGTCAGTACTTTCTACCGAGGCTCTGGAGGAAATTGGGACGAGAGCGTAGTAGAGAAAGAGTGTGAGAGTTGTGACAGTCAGGATGCTTGGTCTATTGATGTTGGAGACTATAATGCCGACGGGCGTCTGGATGTTTTGATAGGGGGTCAGATGGATATGGTTCTTACTCCTTTTGCAAACTCGGGTGACGGTAATTGGATTCAACAGGACGACGGGATAATCATGGGCAGAGCCAGCACTTTACAGGGCTATTTCGTTGATATCAACCGAGACGGATTCCTGGACCTGACAGCCAATCTTCGTGACGGCGTCTGGGTATACCTTGGTGACGGAAACGGAGGCTGGACAAACTCCAGCGCAGGCCTGCCGGTCGAATCAGGCACAAATGACAGTCCGTTCTCGCTCGACTGGGGGGATTTCAACAATGACGGATTCGTGGATCTAGCGTTATGCACGGTTGGTAACAGCGATAGTCGCATCTACGCATTTGCGGGAGATGGAACCGGCAACTGGACGGACAGTTCGGAGGGCCTGCCAACTTCAGGGACCGCGTACCGTGCAATCAGATTGGCAGATATGAATCAGGATAAGTACGATGATATTGTGGGCCTCACTCCCAGTGGCACGGTCGAAACCTACCTTGCAACCGAAACCGGTGGATGGGTAAAGTCCCAGAACACGTTGCAGGGAAACGCACGAGGGTACCGCATAGAGGTAGGGGATTTCGATCACAATGGACACCGTGATATCATCGCCGGTTTTGGAACGGACCAGGCTGGCTACCCGGGTAGCGTGAAGGTCTGGCGTGAAAGCACGGCCGTGTCGTCACTAGGTGTGGACATGGACTATCCTGACGGCATGGAAACCTTCCGTGGCGGGTCTATCAGGTTCATCCACTGGCTCTCGGAAATTCCGTCGACCACTGGGTCCCGTAGCGTAAAACTGGAATATTCAACGGACGGCCCGGATGGAGATTGGACAACCATCGCCGAAGGTTTGCCTGATACGGGTACCTTCCAATGGGAAGTACCTTTCGAGAATTCTGCTGATAGTTTTCTGAAAGTAACGTTGACTGACGGGCTAGGTACTTCAGTTGACGACGTCAGTGACAATAGTTTTGCGATTATTTCACCTTCTAATTATCCACCAGATATAGAATTGGGGGAGCCGGGGGAGGCTATCGCTGATGGAAGCTATTCCATCACGTGGGTGGCTTCTGACCCTGATGGCGATCAAGTCGCAATCGACCTGTACTATGACACAGACACACAACCCAATGAGAAGCAACTGATCGCGGCTGACCTCGAAAATTCGGGAGAATATGAATGGGATACCTCTGGAATAGCGGAAGGTGATTACCACTTGATGGGTGTGGCCACCGACTCCCGCTCACAGGAGGAAACTGACTATACTTCTGAGACACTCCGGATAGAGCACAACGATTTACCAGAAATCACCATCAATACACCTAGTTCACAGGGCGACATCGCCGATGATAGCTACGTCATTCGATGGCAGGCCACCGACCCAGATAGTGACGAGTTGGCGATTGACCTTCTCTACTCCATGACGGAGAATCTGGATGATGCYGTTACCATAGAAACGGGCCTTGCAAACAACGGAGAATACGAATGGGACACTTCCCAGATTGGAGACGGTGAATGGTTTGTATGCGGAACGGCCAGTGACGGTARTTTGGGGAGTGAAGACTGTAGTGCTTATACTCTTGAAATCAATCATACACAACCGAACAACGCCCCTGAAATTTTCATCTATTCACCAGCCCCCTTCGGCCTTATTGACGATGGCGTGGATGTGCAATGGTCTGTAGCGGATGCGGACGGCGATTTCCTCGAAATAGACATTCTTTTCAGGCATTCCTCAAACACGGGTTTTGCCACGATTTCTTCAGRTTTGGCACCATCCGGTAGCTTGTTCTGGGAYACCAGTGCATTRGATGAAGGTGATTACTACCTCGCCATAAGCGCCAGTGATGGGCAGGCCACTACATGGAGAAATGTAAGCGTGTCTATCGTGCATCCAGAATTCTCGGTGATACTGGCCTCGATTCAAGTTATTCCCCCAGACCTGAGTGAGGGTGACAACGTGGTTTTCTTCGTGATAGTAAGTAGTGCAGGGGGCCTTGACGGAATTGCAGAACTAACATGGAGTGTGGATGGCGAGGCAGCCTCAACGGCCTTGGTTGATTTGGTTGCGGGCACTGACAGCTTCTCGCAATTCGACTGGATAGCGACAAGCGGCGACCATACCATCACCGTCTCTGCTGGTGAAGCGTCACAAAGTGTTATGGTTTCTGCATC
>NVVH01000067.1 GCA_002402135.1 Fidelibacterota bacterium
TTACTGTATCTTTTTCTCAAGTAGCATAATAATTTAATTCAGGAGTATATAATATGCGTTTCAGATTTGCTGTTTGTAAGATACGCTCCATTCCAATCCTACCTACCTTTCTATTCCTGTTCGCTATCACAATTTCGCCTTTATCTTCCCAGGATGCCACCAAGACAGTAGCTGTTCTCGATCTTGAGGGTCGCGGTATCTCTGAGCTAGAAGCGCAGACTCTGACGGATCGATTCCGGACCTCCCTCGGCAACACCGGTGCTGTTCGCTTGGTAGAGCGGAATATGATGGAAGAGATTTTGATGGAACAAGGGTTCCAGCAGACGGGATGTACCACCGATGAATGTGCTGTTGAGGTTGGAAAACTTTTGGGTGTACAGTTTATGGTCGGTGGAGCCGTAGGGAAGATAGGGGAGACATACACAATCGATGCCAGAATGATATCCATTGAGACAGGGGCTACGGAACGAGCGCGAGAGATCACGTATATAGGCAAAGTAGATGGACTGATCATTGAAATCGAGATACTTGCTTATGAAATAGCAGGATTGGAGGCCACACCAGAACTGCTGGAAAAGCGGCGCTTGGGCACGAGAGCATTCTTGGAAAAACAGGCTTCCGCCGTTATAAAGACACGGACCGGGGCGCTCATCCGGTCGCTGGCATTTCCCGGATTGGGACATTTCTATKCCGAGAAGAAGAAGTGGGGGTACGGCTGGGCGGCTTCTGAACTGGTGACGCTGGGACTGATCTTTGCGGCTTACAGCAGCTACCAGAGCGCTACCGATGACTACAACACGTACACTGATCTCTACAACAACGAGACAGATACGGACCTCATTGTCGAATACCGTGACAAGGCGGAGAGGAGCCACGGCGACATCGAGAGTGCCAACGGGATGATCGAAACCATGACCTCTGTGGCAGCAGCGGTCTGGATCGGCAATGCCGTGCATACCTATCTCAGCTGGCCGAAGAAAGGGAAACCTAAAGATACAGCCAGCGTGGGTATAGGATTTAATRKGGACATGCARCARGTTCAACTACAGTTGAAGATTCCTCTGGGAGACTGACCGAGAATGAACCCCAAGCTAATGAAAAAACTTCTATTTCCCGGTTTCCTGGTTGCCTGYTTCCTCTTGGTATCGTGTGAGGTACCCACCGAGAGTTACGACAATCCCCTTGATACGGAGACAGCGGAAGAGGAGGGATTTGAGACYCCGGCGCTGGTCTTCTTCCCCGATGAAGTGAGCGTAAACGTAGGTGCCAGCGTGACGCTGGAGGTGTACGCCATGGAGGTTGAGAACCTGGCCGGCTCCCATATTCAGCTGGACTACGATAAGAACAAGCTGCAGCTGCTCTCTCTCAACCCTGGAGACCTGTTTGCCGGGGCCAGTGAGTTAATCTTTCTGTATGAAGATGATCCCGCCACGGGCACCATTGACATCTACACCTCTTTCCTGGGCGGGGATAATGTTTCCGTTTCCGGCACAGGCAGTCTCGCCAGTCTGGTGATGACCACCATGACTGCGGGCCAATCCACCGTTACCTATTCTACGGAGTGCGAATTAGTGGACCCTAATGATGTAGCCATAGAGATCAAGGGCTTTGGGGAAGGAGTGGTGAATGCGCAGTAGTTTACTGCTTACTTTTATACTTCTTCCGGTATTATTTGCCCAAACTCAGCTTGGTAGTGATATCGATGGTGAAGCTGCTTATGACGAATCCGGCTATTCAGTTTCTATAAACTCTGATGGTGACCGGGTAGCCATTGGGGCGCCTTACAATGATGGCACAGCCAGTGATGCGGGTCACGTACGGGTTTACGAGTACAGCAGCAGCAGCTGGAGTCAGCTGGGCAGCGATATAAATGGTGAAGCTGCGGAGGACTATTCCGGCATTTCAGTTTCTATGAACTCTGCTGGGGACCGGGTGGCCATTGGGGCATATAAGAATGATTCTCCCGGTAATTCCGGTAATTCCGGTCATGTGCGGGTCTATGCATACAGTGGAGGTAGTTGGAGTCAGCTGGGCAGTGACATTGATGGTGTTGAAACGAACGACCAATTCGGCAAGTCAGTTTCTATGAACTCAGACGGTGACCGGGTAGCCATTGGGGCGCGGAATAATGATGACGCATATAATAATGCGGGTCACGTACGGGTCTATGCATACAGTGGAGGTAGTTGGAGTCAGCTGGGCAGTGACATTGATGGTGTTGCTACTTATGACGAATCCGGCTTTTCAGTTTCTATGAACTCAGACGGTGACCGGGTGGCCATTGGGGCGCCTTACAATGATGACGGTGGCGGTAATTCCGGTCATGTGCGGGTCTATGCATACAGTGGAGACCCACTTATTTGGAGTCAGCTGGGCGGCGACATAGATGGTGAAGCTGCGGTTGACCAATCCGGCTGGTCAGTTTCAATGAACTCTGCTGGGGACCGGGTAGCCATTGGGGCGCGGTATAATGATGGCTCAGGCACTGATGCGGGTCACGTGAGGATATATGAGTACAGCAGCAGCAGCTGGAGTCAGCTGGGTAGCGACATTGATGGTGAAGCTGTGCGTGACGAATCCGGCTATTCAGTTTCTATGAACTCAGACGGTGACCGGGTGGCCATAGGGGCATATATGAATGATGGCACAGCCAGTAGTGCGGGTCATGTGCGTATCTACGAGTACAGCAGCAGCAGCTGGAGTCAGCTGGGCAGTGACATTGATGGTGAAGCTGCGAATGACTATTCCGGCTGGTCAGTTTCTATGAACTCTGCTGGTGACCGGGTAGCCATAGGGGCATATGATAATGATGGCACAGCCAGTGATGCGGGTCATGTGCGGGTCATTGAGATCGGATCCGTCACCATTTCTGGCAATTCCGGTTTTCGGATGATGAGCAGTCCGGTAGCGGGACAGGTCTACAGTGATCTGCTGGCCGAGTTGTGGACCCAGGGAATGACCGGGGCTGATTATACTGGTGGTACTGCCAATGTCTGGATCTACAGTGTGGCCGGGCAGAGCTGGTCGGCCTTAACCAATATATCTACCGCATCCCAGACAGCGGGGGCAGGTTTTTTAGTCTATGTTTACCAGGATGCTAATAATGATGGCGATACCAGTGATGATGCAGATTTGCCGGTGACGCTTTCAGTATCAGGGACGGAGAACAGCAGCAGCGCTACCGTGGGCAGTATCGGAGATGGCAACTGGGCCCTAATAGGTAATCCCTATTACTCCACTATTGACTGGGACGCGGTCACCAAAACAAATTTAGCGACATCAGCCTATGTCTGGGATAGCCAGGCAGGCACCCCAGCATATGTAAGTTGGAATGGTTCTGCAGGATCACTGTCCAATGGTCTGATCGCACCTTTTCAGGGTTTCTGGGTGCAAGCCAGCGGTGGCACAGGCTCCGTTACCATTGAAACGGCGGATAAAGCATCCCCTAATGCCAGTAATTTTTATAGAACAATGCAAGACAGCACCGGCAGCATGAGTTTTTCCATTTCTTCCGGTGATTACAGCGATCAAACATATGTATCCTTTATGAATAATGGACAAGAAGGA